>JALUJS010000170.1:0-1982 GCA_027056825.1 Candidatus Krumholzibacteriia bacterium
AGATATGGGTGACGCTGACACGGTCGTACCAGGTGGTGTAGATGTCGGATCCGGGGGCGGACAGTTCGACCCAGGCGCCGTAATTGGAGAACGAGGACTTGGCGTCGTTCTGCTGGGTGGCGGCCACCGACAGCACATCCGGGTGGGTGGAAAGGTACGAGGGAACGCCCAGACCGGGGTCGTTGTCGGTGTTGTCGTTGCCGGCGGCGGTACAGATCACAGCGCCCGCGCTCACCGCGCTGGCCACCGCGCCGGAGAGGTAGCTGGTCGAGCCCCAGCTGCAATTGATGACGTCGGCGCCGTTGGCCGCCGCGTAGACGATGCCCTGGCTGGCGAAGTCCATGCGCACCACGCCCTGGGAGGTGCCGTCGGGCAGCCAGCCCACGCGCACGGGCATGATCTTGACGCCGTGGGCCACGCCGGCGATGCCGATGCCGTTGTTGCCGATGCCCGCCACCGTGCCCGCGCAGGCGGTGCCGTGGCTCTCGTAATCCATGGGATCGTTGTCGGGAGTGGCGTCGTCCTCGTCGGGGTATCCCTGGCCCGGCACATTCACGAAGTCCCACCCGCGGATATCGTCGATCTTGCCGTTGCCGTCGTCATCGTTGCCGGGGGTCCCGTAGTACTCGGCCCAGTTGGTCCAGATGGCGCCGTTGACGTAGTCCGGGCCGCTGCCGCCCAGGTCCGGGTGCATCCAGTCCACACCGGAATCCACGATGGCCACGATGATGTTCGAATCGCCCAAGGCGTGGTTCCAGGCGCCGACCGTCCGCACGTCGGCTCCGCCCAGGTTCATGTTGCGCACGTACCACTGGGAGCCGAGCAGGCCGGGGTCGTTGGGCAGGTAACCATAGGTGCGGCAGATGTCCACCAGGCGGACCTCCTCGACCAGGCCGCTGGCGGCGAAGGCATCCCGGACCCTTTGCAGGCCCATTTCCGTGGGGAAATCCACGGCGATCACGCGGGAGAGGCGATCGGCGATGCTCTTGTCGGCGAATTTTTCCGTCATGCCTCCGTAGAGCTGCTCCATGCCGCGGACCGCGAAACGTTCGGCAAGATCCTGAAGTCCCGGCACGTTCGCCCTGGTGACGCCCGCGGCCTTCTCGGTGGCGAAGGCCACGCCGGGCTTGAGCGTGATGACCACGCGGTCTGGAACCTGGCCCACGACCGAGCTGTTCTCGAAGGCCGCGGCCGAGGTGGCCAGGGCGCAAAGGACGATGGCGATGAGAAGGAGCAGGGAGCGGAACTTCATGCTAGTATCCCCCACGATGGCCCGTGGGCGGCACCCAGGGGTACGGCCGTGTCGGGCAACCGGATCGATTTGGTGAAAGCGGCGAGTGCTTTCGGGCGAATCGGATGTGGACCCAAGGGAAGAAACTGACGCCTTCCCGGCGGTTCCGTAACTTTCATGATGATACCGTAAAACCATCTACGGATCAATTGACCATCCCGCCGCGAAGCGGTGGGAGAGCGGGGGGACATGGCTGCTGCCGGGACAGGATCCGCCGATGTCCTTTTCCTGGAACCGTTTGACGACGGTTCCCATCGGGCATTCCGGCTGGGCTTGCAGGCCCATACCCGGCACCGGATCGAAGCCTTGACCCTTCCGGGGCGGTTCTGGAAGTGGCGCATGAGGGGATCCGCCGCCTGGTTCGCCGACCGCATCAACGCCGCGCGGCCCGGGGCCGATCTGATCCTGGCCACCGGATTCCTGAACGTGGCGGACCTCAAGGGACTGCTCGATCCGCCCCTGGACCGTACCCCTGTCCTGCTCTACATGCACGAGAACCAGTTGACCTACCCGTTGAGTCCGCTGGAGGAATTCGACTTCCACTTCGGCTTCACCAACATCATCAGCGCCCTGGCCGCCGATCGGGTCGTCTTCAATTCGAAGTACCACCGGGACCTGTTCCTGGAGGCGATTCCCGGCTTCCTGAACAAGATGCCGGAGGCCGTCCCCCGGCAGGTCCCCCGTCGGATCG
>JALUJS010000170.1:1992-12857 GCA_027056825.1 Candidatus Krumholzibacteriia bacterium
CCGCCTTGGCCGCGCGGCCGGCGCCATCGGCTGCTGTGGAACCACCGCTGGGAGTTCGACAAGCGTCCCCGGGACTTCACCGCCGCGGTGACGGCGCTTCTGGACCGGGGCCTGGATTTCGAGGTGGCCCTGCTGGGGGATCCTGCGGGCAACGAGGAGGTCTTCGCGCCCCTGCGGGACCGGCTGGGGGACCGGCTGGCGGCCTGGGGTTTCGCCCCCGACCGCAGGGAATACGACGCCCACCTGGAGGCGGCCGACATCGTGGTGTCCTGCGCTGACCAGGAGTACTTCGGCATCGCGGTGGCCGAGGCGATCCACGCCGGGTGCTACCCGGTGCTGCCCCGGCGGCAGGTCTATCCCTCCCTGTACGGTCGCCTTTGCCGGGGCCGCCACTTCTACGGCTCGGTGGCCGAACTGGTTGACCTGCTGGCCGATCTCATCACCGGCGACGCGTGCGGACACGTCTGTTCCCTGGACGTGGATGTGGACGCCTTTTGCTGGCCACGGCTGGCGCCGGAGTATGATAATCTCATCGCCGAGACATGTTCCGTCGCCGCGGCAGGCCGCGCCGGGAAAGGAGAGGGCTCGTGACGCGCAGATTGCAACCGGTGCGGGGCTGCCTGCTGGACATCGAGGGAGTCCTGGTCCGCAACAAATCCTACGAGCCGGTGCCCGGAGCCGTGGAGTGGGTCGCCGAGAGGACGCGCGGTGGGATGCCCGTGTGCCTGGTGTCCAACAACACCACCGACGCTCCCGGGGACCTGGTCGAGCGATTGAACGCCGCGGGATTCTCCTTCAGCGAGGACCAGCTCGTCGGTGCCCTGGACCTGGGCCGCAAGTACCTCCTGGAACGCGGGCTGAAGAAAATCTGCTGGCTGGGCAACCCCGGCCTGGCCCCCTACTGGGAGCGGGCTGGCTTCACCCTTTCCGGCAGCGGGGATTGCCAGGCCGTCGTCCTGGGCGTGAACCCCGAGCTGACGGTGGACGACCTGGACAGGGCCCTGCCGGCCGTGCTGGACCGGGGCGTGGACCTGGTCTGCCTCCATCGCAATCTCTTCTACCTGGATCAGGAGGACCGCCGGCGCCTGGGACCTGGCTGCTGGTCGGCGGCCCTGGCGGCCCTGGGCGGGGCCGGCCGGGTGGTGACGGTGGGCAAGCCCGACCCCCGCATCTACCGCGAGGCCCTGAAAAGAATTGGCGTTGCCGCCGAGGATGCTCTATTTATCTCCGATGACCCGGTCGCCGACCTGGTGACCGCCGGTCGCCTCGGCATGCAGACGGTGTTCGTCCTGTCGGGCAAGCATGGCGACCACGAGGTCCTGGGCCGCATGGACCAGGACGATTGGCCCCATGTCATCTGCGCCAGTCTGGTCGATGTCACCCTTGTGCAAGAGGATGCGTCCTGATGTCCGATAACCGCAACGGCAGCAGCAACGGGGCCGAGGCCGCCGCGCCCAGGACCGATCCCGCCTTGGCCAGGCAGGTCACGACCCTGGCTTTGAGCACCTGGGACCTGGCGCGCCGCCGCGCCGACAGGGAACTGGACGACCGCGGCTTCCTGATCACCCTGCGCGCCCACCAGCGCCTGGTGGCGTCGTTCGAACGGGCCCGCAACATCCCCGAGGAGCAGCGCAGCCGCTTCTACCTGCGTCCCGACGCGGTGGGCAGCTGCCTGCTGATCCACGGTATTTCCACCGGTCCGGGCGACCTCGACGAACTGGGCCGCATCCTCCACGACCAGGGCTACAACTCCTATATCCTGCGCCTGCCGGACTTCGGCCGGGACCTGTCCACCCTCAGCGACAACTCCTGGGAATCCTATCTCAACCAGGTGCGGGACTGCTTCCGGTTGCTGGACGCGGGTCCGGGCAAGGTGAACGTGATCGGCATGGGTTACGGGGCGACCCTGGCCCTGTTGCTGGCCCGCGACCACAAGCCGGGTTCGCTGACCCTGCTGGCGCCGGCGCTCATCGCCCGCGAGTCCCTGTTGCAGCGCCTGTTGATCAGGTTGCGCCTGCACCGCATCGGATTCCTGCGCCGCTGGTTGAGTTGGAACGTGGACCTGGTGGAGGGCATGGACCAGGCGCGCGGGGTTGCCGGGCGCCTCCGGATTCCCGTCTTTGCCGCCCAGTGCGAGGACGACGAGCGCGCCTCCTGCGATTCCCTGCGGTTCTTGCAGCGCAAGGCGCGTCACCGGGCCTCCCGCTTCAGGCTCTTCCCCGAGGGCGGGCACGCCATCCTGGCCTCCCACGGAGAGGGCTCCCTCTACGACGCCATCATCGATTTCCTGGGTGCGGAGGAATAGTCCGGGCCGGATCAGCCCGCCTGCGCATCCATGAACCCGGGGTCCACGCCCGCGCGCCGGGCCCGGATGAGCAATTCCCTGCGGAGTCCCGCGCCCGGCCGGCGCCGGTACCGGCCCAGGGTGTCCAGGAAGGCATCCATGGCCCCGGGGCCGTCGTCCGGCTCCCGTGGCGCATCCGTGTCCGGTGCGGGGTCCCCCACCTGCATCAGCGTCGCCAGCTGGCGGTCGCTCAGGCGGGCGCCCAGATCCCAGCGCCCCGTTCCCAGGGCCGTGAGCACCTCCACGTACCGCTGGAAATGGCGGGCGATCCGCGCGCAGGTGAGGGCCAGACCATCCGGCGCGTCACCGTGCTCCAGCAGGGCGGCGGCGGCCTCGTAGCAGGCCCGGCCGCAGACCAGGTCGCGACGGTTGGTCTCCTCCTCGGTCATCCCCCACAGCCGGGCCCGCCGCCGGCGGGCCTCTCCGCGGGCGAACAGCCCCAGGTAGAGCAGCCTGTGTTCTCCCTGGCGGAGGTACCAATGCGCCCGCGCGCGGCGGCCGAGGGCCTTGGCCGGAGGGCACCACTGGGGAATGGACCCGAAGGCGGCGTCCCCGGGGTCCGAGCGCAGGGCGGCGCGGGTCAGCAGGTCCGCCAGGTAGATGTTGACGTCTTCGTCGGGTTCCTCGGCGCCGGTGGGAAAGGTGGAGGCCGCCCTGGCCTCCAGCAGCTCCTCGAGGAAGAAGAACGACAGCGGGCGCGGCCGGGACCAGTCCGGGAACAGGGTCCGGTAGGTGGGGCCGGTAAAGGCGGTATGGGTGACGACGGCGGTCATGACGGGTTCCTGTCGCGCTGTTTCCTCATCCTCGGGACGCTCCTGCAGAAAAAATCCGGGTAATAGACACGCCGTTACTGCAGGGATCATGCCGGACATGCTCCAGTCATGATTTTTTAACCACTTGATAACAAACACGTTGGGTTTTTCACGGGGCCGATCTCATCCTCTTCCCGGGAACCGGTGATCGATATTCATCCAGGGGGGGGGAAATCGTATTTTTCGCTTTGGTTTTCCTGTGGGCAGCCGATAAGGAGCCGGACATGAGCCCAATCCTGCAGGGGCCGTTGCGCCCTGTGAGCACGGGAAAGGAATCCGGCATGAGCCAACGCAAGCGGAATGCAACAGGAAAAGGGAAAAAGGCCGGTGGCGGCCGCGGGGCCGGGAAAAAGCGCCAGGCCGGCAAGGACGGCTTCACCGACTTCATGGATCTCGCCCAGGACCATGAACCGGAGCGCGAGCCCGTCGCTGACGGCGGCGCGAAGAGCGCTGACGGTTCCCGGGCCGGGAAGAGCGCGGCCGGAGCCGAGGCGACGGAAGTCGCCTGGCGGCCCCGTCACGAGAACAAGACGCCGGCCTGGGCCTGGGGCATGCTGCCGGCCGCCTGCACCCTCATCGTGGGGGTCGGCCTGTTCAGCGCCCTGACCTTCCTTTACGGAGGGAAGCCCGCGTTGCTATGGGACACCTCCGGGCTGACGGGTTTCCATGAATTCTACAATATCGGCCGGCATCCCCAGCACGTCTTCTATGTCGTGGTGGTCGCTTCGGCCCTGTTGCTGGGCATGGTGGGATTCAGACTGGCCGGAATCATCGGCGACCTCAAGCAGCGTGTGGCGGCCCAGGGCGAGTTGCTGGGACGCCTGACTTCCCTGCGCGTAGCCGACCAGGAGGCCTGGCAGGATCCCATCTTCAAGATGCATCCCGAGGTCGAGACCTTCACCGCCGAGTTGCTGGGCGCCTGGCGCCACCAGGAAGCGCGCCTGCTGCGCCTGGAGGGGCTGGAGGGCGAGTGTCACCGGCTGGAGAAGGCCTTGAGCAGCGATTCCCGCGAGGACCTGGCCGGCCCGTTCGAGATTCCGGTCATGGCCATGATCGCCGAGGAGGTCACCAAACTCCATGACGCCCGCAGCGCGGTCCAGGATGACCAGGAGAGTTGGAAGGCGAGTCTGGGCAGCAAGGGCCACAGCGTCATGAAGGAGATCCAGGACGCCCGCAGCTGGCAGCGCTTCACCCAGGATCAGCTCAACGTCCAGGGTGACGCGGTCCTGAAGGCCAGTGCCCACCTGGTGTCCGCCGGCGGCCAGTTGGAGAAGGATCCCCGCTTCGCCTGGAATCCCGGGGAAGTGCAGGAAATCCTGCAGCAGGTGCGGGACAGCCTGAACGCCCCGGCCGCGACGGCCCCGGCGGGAACCACCTCGGCCCCCGATCCCGGTCTGCTCGACCGGCTGTCCAAGCTGAGCTTCCAGATCGGCATGGAAGTGGCCCGTCTCGGCACGCGTGGCGAGCGCCTGGCTCCCATGGCCCAGACCCTGGAAGAGCTTTCCCGCTCCCTGAAGGAACAGGGCGGTGGAGCGCAAGGTGAGCGTGGCGCCGCCGCTTCGGTTTCCGCGTTGCCCGCCGAGTTGCTGGCCAGGCTTGATCACCAGATCCAGGGCCTGCAGGAAGCGGCCGCTCGGCCGGACCGGAATCTGCCCGGGCTGGTGAGCAAGCTGGGCCGCACCGCCAGGGACGCGGCCGCCAACCTGGTCCGGATCGCCGACAGCTTCGCGCCGCAGTACGAGCGCCTGGGCCGCGTGGGCCAGGTGTGCGCCGAGATCACCGGCGTGGCATTCGATCCCGTGGGCGCCGAGGGTTCGGTGGACGGGGAACTGGGTCTGACCCCGTTCGATCCCTTCCTGAACCAGGAGCCGGAGGAGGACGTCCCGGTCATCGACCCCTTCCTCGAACGCAGCGATTCGGTCACCATGACCGGGGGCGGACTGGATCCCTTCTCCGTGTCGAACAACGCGTTGCCCGGCCACGAGAACGAGTTCGCCCACGCGACGGCCCCGGAAGCCGACAGCGGCCTTTCCGCGACGGGAGAAAAGGTGTACGATCTGGCCGAATTCGGCGCCGTGAGGCTCCCGGACGGGGATGACGTGCACGACCTCGACGAGTTCGGGGCCGTCCCCCTCGCCGCGGGCGAGGACCGTATCTACGACCTCAACGAGTTCGGAGCCAGGCGCCTGGACTGACCGGCCCCGCGCAGGGTCCGGACGCACCGGGACGGGCGCATGACTGGGCCGCGCGAACTGGCGACGAAGATCGGACAACTGAACGCCCGCCTGGATACCTTCGCAGCCGAGGGCGTCCAGGCGGTTTTTCTCGGGGCCCTGGGTGTCGACGCCCTGTTCGCGCGAGTTGAGACGGCGATGGTGGTCCTGGCGGGGGAGGCCACAGGGCCGGACGCCTCCGATCTCGCGGCGGTGATCCGCGCCCTCGCGGGATTGCGCGCGTCCCTGGAGAGCGTGCCCGAACGGTGCTCCCCGGACCTCGTCGGCGCCCTCGCGCACCTGGTGGTCTTTCTTGAGGCCCGGCTCGCCGACCTGGATTCCGGTGGTTCCCCGGCCGATGTCCTGGCCCACGCGGGCTGGCGCGTGGCGGCCGCGCGCTGCGGCCGGGTGGGTACCCCGCTTTCGGTCATGGACGCCCTGGAGGAGAGCCTGGACGCCTGGTCCCGGCGCTGGTCCGGCCCGCACCTCGATCCCGGCTGCCGGGAGCGGCTCGACGGCAGGTGGCGCGACCTGCGCGCCCGCGGCGACGGCCTCTTCGCGCGCGGTGTCCTGGAGGCCTTCCGGAACCCACCCGGAAAAAACGACTGACCCTGCGTTGCGGAATGCAATGGCGCGGGCGATCTCCGGCTATCCTGCACCGTCCTGCCGCGTCCGGCCGCCCGTCACGGCGGACGAGGATTCCCCATTATTCCTTCAGGAATGGCGATAACCGCCGATAACCACCCTACCCGGAGCCGGGCATGGGAGTTGCTGTTTTCGACCAGGTGTCACGACATCAGAGCAACAGCAACCCGAGAGGAGACACCCTCATGCCCGACTACAAGGACGCTTTCGATCATTCCGGCGGGGGACCCGGACCGTACGCGGAGGTCATGACCTCGGTGGAGGCGGCGCAGTACCTGAAGATGCACGTCAAGACGATCTGCCGCCTCGCCAAGGAGGGCAAGATCCCCGCCCGCAAGGTCGGCAGCGAGTGGCGCTTCCTGCGCTCGGTGCTGGACGGCTGGTTGGCCGAATCCCTCGTGTGAAAGAGATGCCATGGCCCTGACATTCAAACCCCTGAAAACCGGCGACGACCTCTTCGGAATCAGCCTCGGCGGTTCCTACGGCCGGGGCGACAAGTCCCACCTGCTGGACCTGGCCCGCAGGTGCCTGGAGCGGAAGAAGGTGCGGGTCGTCGTGGACGCTTCGGGTCTGAAGAATCTCGGCGGGGGCGGTGCGGCCGCCTTCGCCGAGTTCCAGGCCCTGCTGACCGATGCCGGCGGCGAGGCTGTCTTCGTGGGTGTCGGAGACGTGGCGATGAAGTACCTGGCCGGAAAGTTCGGAGACCTGCCCCTGCGCAATTTCCCCGACCTCGACGCGGCGGTGCGCGGCTATGACGCGGCCGCGGAGGCGGAGCCGGGCGGACCGGAAGACGGGGCGAACGGCCATGATGAATCCGGGTCCGGTGGGATGGATGATGTGCTGGCCTCATTCAGCGAGATGATGCCGGATCCAGCCCCGCTGGAGGACTGCGTCGGGGATGCTGAAGACGCCGCAAAGACCGGTTCCGGCGAAGAGGCCGGGGACGTGGACCAGGACGAGGTCGTGGACGAGGTGGGGGCCGTGGGATTCTTCGCCGAGGAATTCGAGATCGACGCTCCCGGGCCGGAGGGTGATGATCCGGAGTACGCGGAGGATGAGCAGGCGGCCGGAGAGCCCGTTCCCGCCGAGCCTGCCGGTGCGGAGGCTTCGCCCGCCGACGACGCCGCCGGTGCGGACCGCGGGGACGGCAACATGTCCCTGCCGAAGGGCCGCCGGCCCGAACACAGCTACACCTCCCTGTCCGACGCCATCAACGCCCTGGGCGGCTGGTCCGGCGCGCGGCAGGACGAGGACTTCGGGCGTTCCCTGGAAAACCTCCTGTTCAGCCACGGGCTGGCCGAATCGGCCCTCTTTTTGGCCCGGCGGGATGGCAGCTACGGGAACGCCGGTGGGAAATGGAGCCTGCCGGAGGACGGCAGCCTGGCCAGGCAGCTGTTCGCCCGCCTGCAACCCCTGACCCTCCTGGACATCCAGGACGAGGACCTGGATCCCCGTGAACTGGCCCTGTTGGAGGAGATCGCGCCCGACATCCTGGTGCCCGTGCGTAGCGAGGGGGAGCCCGCCGCCATCCTCATGCTCAAGCGCCCCGGCGAGGGCGACGAGTATTCGGTGGTGGAACACTTCGCTCTGGAACTGCTCATGCGGGTCCTGTCGGGCGAGGAGACCGGTGGCGGTTCGCATCGCCCGGCGGTCGGCCCGGTCGAGGAAGAAGAGGACCAGGAACCCCTGATCCGGCCCGCGTGGTCCGGGGCCGCCTCCGACGACGACACCCTCTCCGAAGTCCTGCTGCGCCTGGCGCTGGAACTGCCGGATGCGGACGACCGACCTCATTTCTGGCGCATCTTCTCCCGCAACGTCTGGCCGGTGCTGCCGGTGACCCACCTGGCCTTCCTGGGCCCGGACAAGCGCAAGGCTCCGGTGATGGTAGGCCACAACGAGGCCCTGGCCGCCATCAACCTCGGCGTCAGTCACATGAAGGTTTTCTTCCAGACCATGGAACGCCCGGTGGCCGCGGCCAACCTGCCCGAGTTCTTCAAGGAGACCCGGAAAGCCATCCTGGAGGCGGGGGTCGACTGGATCGTCTCCCTGCGCTGGGAGGACCAGTACCTGGGCACGGCCCTGATCGGCCTGGACGAGAGCTGCGACCAGGATCCCCGGGAGAGCGCCGAGCGGATCCACGATCTGTTCGCCGAGACCGCGCGCATGCTGGCGCGTTTCGACGATTCCCACGGCGCCGCGGACCAGAACCTGGAACTGGTGGCCCTGGTCATGGGGCAACGCGAAAAGCGCCTGTTCGGTGGGGACGAGATGACCCGCTCCCTGGTCTCGCACATGCGCAAGCTGGCCCGCGCCATGGGATTCCCCCCGGACCAGGAGCGGGACCTGATCTACGGATGCCTGCTGCGGGACATCGGTCTCATCGACAAGGACGACGACCTGATGGGCCCGCCGGAAAAGCTGGACCCGGTGCAGTGGTCCCTGTACAAGCGGCACCCCGAGGAGGGGGCCCGCCTGCTCGAACCGCTGGGGGTTTCGGCGACGGTCATCGAGGCCGTCCGGCATCATCACGAGCGGTTCGGCGGGGAGGGCTTTCCCCACCGTCTCAAGGGACGCGAGATCCCGCTGGGGGCCCGGGTGGTCACGGTGGTGGAGAACTACGTGTCCATGGTGGTGGGGACCGAGAGCCGCGAGCCGGTGGCGCCCGAGGACGCCGCGCGCATCATGCACGACAACCTGGGCCAGCGCTACGATCCGGAAGTGGTGCAGATCTTCCTGCGCGCGATCATGCCGGAGTCCGTGCCTGCTTTGACCGGCGACCCCGCCTAGATCCCTTTTCCCCGGAGCGGTAGATCCGCCCCAGCTCGAGGGCCAGGTCCTCCTGCGACAAGCCGCGCTTGATGTGCCCGTCGTGGACCACGCTGATGGCGCGGGTCTCCTCCGAAACCACGATCACCACGCAGTCGCTCAGTTCCGAGATGCCGATGGCCGCCCGATGCCGCGTGCCCAGCACGTAGCCCAGCTCCTCCTGCTCGGTGATGGGCAGCACCACGGCCGCCGCGGCGATCTTACCCTGGCTGATGATGACCGCCCCGTCATGCAGGGGGCCGGGCGGGGTGAAGATCGTCTCCAGGGTGGCGGCGGTGATCTCCGCGTCCAGGGGCACGCCCTTCTGGATCCAGTCGCTCAGCTTCACCTCGCGCTCGATGACGATCAGCGCCCCGAGGCCGCGCTTGCTCAGGCGCGTGGCGGCCTGGATGATCTCCTCCTCGGCGGGCACCTGGTCCTCCGCCCGGAACAGCCCCATCCCCCTGCGCAGCCCCAGGTTCGTCAGGGCAGAGCGCAGCTCCGGCTGGAAGATGATGATGAACGCCACCACCCACACCGTCTTGAGGGTGCTGATGATGCTCCCGACCACGATCATGTGCAGGCTGGTGGCCACGAAGGACAGGACCAGGAGGAAGGCCAGGCCGGCGAACATCTGGATCACCCGCGTGTCCTTGATGAACACGATCAGGCGGTACAGCAGGTACGCCACGATCAGGATGTCGAGGAGGTCGATGAGCGGGCTCTGGATGATGTGGTTCCACATGGCATGGGCAAGGTATCACCGCGGTGGCTGCCGAACAACAGGAGTTTGCCCCTTCGGGCCGTAAGGGCGGGGCATGGTAATTTCGGCGGTGCGGTCTTATCATGTCGCGGTGCGCGGACCGGCGGTCCGGACCGGGACGGGCCCGGCGCCGCCTGCGCCCGGCACCGCACCAGGTAGTGATTCATGAAGCGCAAAGGAACCAGAGCGATGGGAAAAAACATGCTGGGTGGACGCGACTGGATGCTGGTCGCCCTGATCCTGGTCGGGGCCGCGGCCCTGATCACCGCCCTTTCGATGTAACCGAAGCAGCGGGCCGCCCCCTGGGGACGGCTTTGTTCCTGCTGGTCCTGCTGGCTGTCATGCACGGCGGGTGGGAGCCTCCCGGCCTCCTGCGCTGGGTACGCTCGTACCTGGACGATGTGCTCTGCCTGCCGGTAGTGCTGGCTGCGGTGCTGGCGACCCTGCGCCTGCACCGGCGGCGGCCCGGCCTGACCCTGCCGCTCTCGGTGGGCCTGGTCGCGCTGGCCGGCTACGCGCTGTGGTTCGAGGGCGTGTTGCCGTTGCTGGACAGTCGCGCCACCGCCGATGTTCGCGACGTGCCGGCCTATGGCGCCGGCCTGGTGTTGTTCATGGTCTGGATCAACCGGCCCGGCCCGGCGCCGGTCCCGCCCGAGGAGGAATGAGATGGATGTCTTTGCCGCCATAGAGGACCGCCGCTCGGTCAAGAAGTTCGACCCCGCCCATGTCATGACGGAAGAGGAAATCAGTCGGCTCATGGAGGCCGTGGCCCTGACGCCGACCTCGTTCAATATCCAGAACTACCGCTTCGTGGTGATCACGGATCCGGACAGCAAGCAGAAGATGCGCGACGCGGGGTGGAACCAGGCCCAGTTCACCGACTGCTCCGCCCTGGTGGTCATCTGCGGCGACCGGCAGGCCTACGCCAAGGACCCGGCGCGATACTGGGCGAATGTGGATCCGAATACCCGTGAGGCCATCGTGGGCATGATCGAAGGCTATTACGGAACCCGTCCCGAGGCCCGCCGCGACGAGAACCTCCGCTCCGGCAGCATGGCCGCCATGACCCTCATGCTGGCTGCCAAGGCCATGGGCTACGACACCTGCCCCATGGTGGGATTCGACTTCGACGCCGCCGCCGGGATCATCGAGCTGGACCCGGAACACGACATCATCATGGCCGTGGCCGTGGGCATGGCCCTGGAGCCCGCCCGCGAGCGCTCGGGCCGGGTGCCCCTGGACGAACTTGTACACCGTGACCGCTTCGGCGCGTGACGCGGCTG
>JALUJS010000171.1 GCA_027056825.1 Candidatus Krumholzibacteriia bacterium
GGACTCCGCGCCGGGCCGGGCGAAGTTGGCCACCTCGTACTGCCGGAAACCGAGCCCTTCCAGGTGGTCCCTGGCCGCCAGGTAGAGCGCCTCGAGTTCGGCGTCCGGTGGCATGGCCAGCCGGCCGGCCTCCAGGTCACGTTGCAGGGCGGTCCCGGCGTGGGCCTCCAGCAGGTACAACGAGAAGTGCTCGACACCCAGGTCGGCGGCCTCGTCCAGCTCCGCCAGCAGGGCTGCGGCACGCACCCCGGGGCCCAGGATCCAGTCCGCCGAGACCCGCGGAAACTCCGCGCAGGCCGTCCGCAGACCCCGCCGGGCCGTGGCGCCGTCGCAGCGCCGACCCAGCAGGGCCAACACCCGGTCATCCAGGCTCTGGACACCCAGCGACACGCGTCCGACGCCGGCGTCCCGCCAGCTGCGCGCCAGGCCGGCGGTGAGCGACTCGGGGTTGGCCTCGGCCGTGACCTCGCAGTCGTCCGCCGGGCCGGCCTCCCCCAGGATCCGCGCCAGGATCCCGGCGGTCAGTTCGGCCTCCAGCAGCGAGGGCGTGCCGCCTCCCAGGTAGAGGGTGGCCAGTTCGCGACGCGCTGACCGCAGGGAGCCGCAGGCCGCGCGGCGCAGCTCCCATTCACGCAGCAGGGCCGCGGCGTACCGGCGCCTCAGCGCCGGGTCGTGGCGATCGGTACGCGCGAAGTGGCAATAGGAGCAGATGGAGCTGCAGAACGGCACATGGATGTAGATCCCGTACCGCCGGCGCGCCTTCACCGGATGATGTCCCCGATCCTGCTCAAACGCGGCAGGTGGCGGTCCTTGTCCCAGGACCAGTACAGGAACATGGCCTTGCCCTTGATGAGGTTGACGTCCAGGGCGCCCCAGTAGCGGCTGTCCAGGCTGTTGTAGCGGTTGTCGCCCATCATGAAGATGTGGCCCTCGGGCACCACGTAGGGCCTGGTCATGCCGTCCCAGGGCCACTTGTGGTTGCGCGGATTGCGCAGGTAGGCGGCCTGGTCGCGCTTGGTGTGGGGTTCGGGGCAGTTGGCCCCGCCGTTCCAGTCCGGGATGCAGGAGTGGTCGCCGTCGCGGTCGCCGAAGTTGGATTCGTAGATCTCGCCGTTGACGTACAGGACGCCGTCGCGGACCTCCACCGTGTCCCCGGCCACGGCCACGCAGCGCTTGATGTAGTCCAGGTTGCGGTCGCGCGGGTACTCGAAGACGATGATGTCGCCCTGCCGGGGTGGGCGGATGGCCGGCAGCTTCAGCACCGGCAGGTCGTCGATGAGGGTCAGCTTGCCGATGCGGATGCGGTCGGGCGTCTTGGCCCCGTAGAGGAACTTGTTGACGAACAGGAAGTCCCCGATCTGCAGGGTCTCCAGCATGGACCCGGTGGGAATGCGAAAGGCCTGGAAGAGGAACTGCCGCAGGATCAGCGCGATGACCAGAGCCGTACCGATGGCCTTGGCGTATTCCACGAAGACGTTCTGCTTGCGCCGGGGCGGGTTGGCCCTGCCCTTGGCCGTGGCGCCGCTGGTGACCTCCCCGGCGCCGTCCCGGGGCGCGTCTTCCCTATTCTTTCCGTTCCTACCGTTCTTTCCGTCGTTCTTCCGGCTCATCGTCTCTCCCGCGGTCACGGCCGCATCAGCGTTCAACCTTCAGCACCGCCAGGAAGGCTTCCTGGGGGATTTCCACCGAACCGACCTGCTTCATGCGGCGCTTGCCTTCCTTCTGCTTCTCCAGCAGCTTCCGCTTGCGCGTGATGTCGCCGCCGTAGCACTTGGCGGTCACGTTCTTGCGATAGGGCTTGACCGTGGTGCGCGCCAGCACCCGCGTGCCGACGGCGGCCTGGATGGCCACCGCGTACATCTGTCGCGGGATCAGCTCCTTGAGCTTCTGGCACAGCTTCAGGCCCCAGCTGTACGCGTTGTCGCGGTGGACGATGCAGGTCAGGGCGTCCACCATGTCACCGTTGATCAGGATGTCCAGGCGGATCAGGTCGTCCGCCTGGTGCCGCGCGTACTCGTAGTCCAGCGAGGCGTAGCCCCTGGTCACGGACTTGAGCTTGTCGTAGTAGTCCACCACCAGTTCGCTCAGCGGGATGTCGAACCCGATGTTCACCCGCTCGGTGTCGAGGTACTCCATCTTGCGCTGCACCCCGCGCCTTTCCAGGGAGATCTGGATGACCGGCCCCACGTACTCCTTGGGGGTGATGACCTCGGCGCGGACGATGGGTTCGCGGATCTCCTGGATCTCCCGCACGTCCGGCAACAGGGCCGGGTTCTCCACCAGCGCGGTGGTCCCGTCCTTCAGCAGGATCTCGTACTCCACGTTGGGCAGGGTGGCGATGAGGTTCAGGTTGTACTCGCGTTCGAGCCGCTCCTGAATGATCTCCATGTGCAGCAGACCCAGGAAACCGCAACGGAAGCCGAAGCCCAGGGCCGCGCTGGTCTCCTTCTCCCAGGTCAGGGCCGCGTCGTTGAGCTGCAGCTTCTGCAGGGCGTCCAGCAGGTCGTCGTACTGGTCGTTGTCCACCGGGTACATCCCCGAAAAGACCATGGGCTTGGCCACGGCGTAGCCGGGCAACGGCCCCTCGCAGGGGTCGTCCACCAGGGTGACGGTGTCGCCCACCCGCACGTGGCGCACGTCCTTGGCCCCGGTGGCGATGTAGCCCACCTCGCCGGCGGCCAGGAACGCTTCGGGCATGCGTCCGAGGCGGAACCAGCCGATCTCTCCCACCTCGAACTGCTTGTCGTTGCCGAACAGCCGGATGCGGTCGCCCTTGCGGATGGTGCCCTGGAACATGCGGACGTAGGCCACGGCCCCCACGTAGGGGTCGAAGATCGAATCGAAGATCAGTCCCTGGGGCGCGACATCGGGATCCCCCTGCGGAGCCGGAACGCGGGACACGATGGCCTCGAGCAGGTCGGCGATCCCCTCGCCGGTCTTGGCGCTGACCTTGAGGATCTCGTCGGGGTCGCACCCGATCAGGTCGATGAACTGCTCGGCCACGAAGTCGGGCCGCGCCGCCGGCAGGTCGATCTTGTTGATCACCGGGATGATGGTCAGGTCGTGTTCGACGGCCAGGTAGAGGTTGTTGATGGTCTGGGCCTGCACGCCCTGCACCGCGTCCACCACCAGCAGGGCGCCCTCGCAGGCGGCCAGGCTGCGACTGACCTCGTAGTGGAAGTCCACGTGGCCCGGGGTGTCGATGAGGTTCAGCATGTACTCGGCCCCGTCGGGCCCATCGTACATCATGCGGATGGGGTGGCTCTTGATGGTGATGCCGCGCTCCCGCTCCAGATCCATGGAGTCCAGCACCTGCTCCTGAAGATCCTTGCCCGCCACGGTGCCCGTCTGCTCGAGCAGACGGTCGGCCAGCGTGCTCTTGCCGTGGTCGATATGGGCGATGATGCAGAAGTTCCGCATCTGCTGCAGGTTCGTGGTCATGGGCTCGGGTCGACTCCGGATCGAGGTCGGGGGGATCACCAGACCTGAAAGATAGGGTTCAGAAGGTCGTTCGCCACTGCAAAAGCGTCACCTGGGGCCCACCGCCCCCGCCGAAGGGGTTCGTCCCGGTGTCCCCGAATACGTCATCCCAGTCGTCGGGCACCGGCATGGGATCGTTGTCGAAGTTGAACAGGTGCGCCCCCACATAGGCGTCCAGGGCCAGGATCAACAGGGCGCCCCCGGACCACCAGGCGAAGTCCCGCATCTGTTTCCAGTCCTCCTCGCCCACGGCCAGGTAGTACTCGTGGTTGGGCGAACCTTCGCTGAAATTCGCGGCGAAGGCGTGGTCCCGGCGGGCGCGCTGGTCCCGCATGACCAGGTTGGTCCAGAAGAACATCTCGGCCCCGAAGGCCAGGGCGGCGCGCCAGCTCTGGCGCGCGTAGAGCTGTCCCCAGCCCGGGAAGACGGGACTCATGAGCACCGCCGCGGTGGGGCTGACGCCCGTGTTCCAGACGTTCAGCGAGTCATCCCGGGCGGGGGCCGGGGTCTCCGCGGCCGGCGGCGAATCGGGTGCAGCACCGGCCGCCTGGGCGCAGACGGCCGCGGGCCGGGCCAAGCCGGTCAGCAGCAGGGTCACGATGAACAGCCAGGTCTTCACCCCATGATCCTCACGCCGCCCGGTCACGCCGGACGGTAGAACAGCAGCTTTTCCTCACGCAGGCGCACCCGGTGCTCGCCCGCCGGCAGGACCCCGGGCTCGCCGTCGCGGTGGTAGGCCACCGGTTCCTCGCTCACGAAACGCACGTCCGCCGACCGCAGGACCGAGACGGCGTGATGGTCGATGATCCGTCCGGCGGCGGCCTTGGGCAGCAGGCC
>JALUJS010000172.1 GCA_027056825.1 Candidatus Krumholzibacteriia bacterium
CTGGACGCGCTGTCGGCGCAGGGCAGGCTGGCGCGGGATTTCGAGAACCGCCAGGCCGGATCGGCGGGCATCGAGACGCTGGAGATTCCCCTGCCGCAGGAAGCGTGCACGCAGGAGAAGGCCCTGTATGTCTTCCTGGAACGGCTGCGCGCGAAACTGGAAACAGCGGACTTCGATGCCAGGACCGCCTACCTGGAGATCCCAGCGGCCGCCGACGCCGACCTGGTGGCCGGCGTCCTGGCCAGGCACGCGGTCGATCCGCAGGGCGGGTTACACCTGGCCTTGAAGCTGCGCACCGGCGGGGTGACGCCGGAGGCCTTCCCCTCCTGCGCGCGGGTGGCCGGCGTGCTGGGCGCCTGCGCCCGCTCCGGGGTGGCCCTCAAGTGCACCGCCGGGCTGCACCACCCGGTGCGACACCAGGCGCAGCAGCCGCAAGTGATGATGCACGGTTTCTTCAACGTTTTCGGAGCCGGAATGCTGGCCCGCACGGGCCTGACAGGCGCCGACCTGATCGCCTGCGTGGAGGAGACCGAGCCGGAGGCCTTCGTGTTCGCCGACGACTTTTTCGCCTGGCGCGACCACGAGATATCCAGCGATACCGTGGCGGTCCTGCGCCGGGACGCCCTGCACGGTTTCGGCAGCTGTTCCTTCGCCGAACCCGTGACCGACCTTCAGAACCTGGGCCTGCTCTGACCTGGGCCGGCCCCCGACAAAGGACCGCCATGCACGCCATTCTCGATCCCGCGGTGAAATCCTTCGTGCCCGTTCCCGACGGGTCCCACTTTCCCCTCTACAACCTGCCCTACGGCATCTTCAGCCCCGCCGCCGGCGAGTCGCCCCGGGCGGGGGTGCGCATCGGGGACCACGTCCTGGACCTGTCCCTGGTGGAGGACGCCGGCCTGCTGGACGGCGCCGGTCTGCCGCGCGGCACCTTCAGCCAGCCGTGGCTGAACCGCTTCATGGAACTGCCGGCTGAGAACCGCCGCCTGGCCCGCATCCTCATCCACGGCCTGTTGCGCCAGGAGGAGCCGACCCTGCGCGACAACGCCGGGCTGCGGCGCCGGGCGCTGGTGCCGGTGGACGAGGTGGTCATGCATCTGCCGGTGATGATCCGGGACTACACCGACTTCTACTCCTCCCGTGAGCATGCCACCAACGTGGGCATCATGTTCCGGGGCAAGGAGAACGCCCTGATGCCCAACTGGCTGCACCTGCCGGTGGGCTACCACGGCCGGGCCAGCTCGGTGGTGGTTTCGGGCACCGACATCGTCCGGCCCTGCGGCCAGACCATCGCCCCGGACGCCGAGGCCCCGTCCTTCGGACCCAGTCGCCTGCTGGACATCGAGCTGGAGATGGGCTTTCTGGTCGCCGGGGAAAACGCGCTGGGCGCGCCCGTACCGGTGGACGAGGCCTGGGACCGCATCTTCGGCATGGTGGTGGTCAACGACTGGTCCGCCCGCGACATCCAGAAGTGGGAGTACCAGCCGCTGGGTCCGTTCAACGCCAAGAACTTCGCCACCAGCATCTCGCCGTGGATCGTGACCATCGACGCGTTGATGCCCTTTGCCTGCGCGGCCCCGGCCCAGGACCCCGAGCCGTTGCCCTACCTGCGGGAAAAGGAGCGCCGCACCTTCGACATCGCCCTGACCGTGGACCTGGAGGCCCCGGAGGCCGACGGTCCGGTGACCATCTGCGAGAGCAACTTCCGCTACCTCTACTGGACCATGGCTCAGCAGCTCGCCCACCACACCTGCACCGGCTGCAACCTGGGCACCGGCGACCTGCTGGCCTCCGGCACCATCAGCGGACCGGATAAGGGCAGCTTCGGCTCCCTGCTGGAGATCACCTGGCGAGGGTCCGAACCCATCGCGCTGCCCGGCGGCGGCCAGCGGAAGTTCCTGGCCGACGGCGACCGGGTCACCATGTCCGGCGTGTGCGCGAAGGACGGCCTGCGCCTGGGCTTCGGCGAGGTGACCGGCCGGATCCTGCCCGCGGTGGAGCCCGGCCAGTGAGCGGTCCGGTGGGCGAGATCCTCTGGGAACCGTCGCCCGCGCGGGTTAAGGCCTCGCGTCTGAACGCCTTCAGGGAGCGCCTGGGTGCGGAGACGGGCCTGGAGTTCGTCGACTACCACGCCCTGCACGCCTGGTCGGTGGCCGAGCGCGCCGACTTCTGGCGCGCGGTGTGGGATTTCTGCGGGGTGGTCGGTGATGGTCCGGGCGCGGTGGTGCTGGAGGATCCCGGTCCCATGCCGGGGGCGCGCTGGTTTCCCTCCGCGCGCCTGAACTATGCCGAGAACCTGCTGCGCCATACCGGGGACGACCCCGCCCTGGTCTTCCGGGCCGAGGACGGGCGCCGTGAGGTCTGGAGCCGGGACCGTCTGCGCGCCGAGGTGGCCCGGGTGGCGGCCGGCCTGCGGGCCGACGGGGTCGGCCCCGGCGACCGGGTCGCCGGTCTGATGCCCAACATCCCCGAGACGGTGGCCGCCATGCTGGGCGCGGCCATGGTCGGGGCCGTATGGTCGAGCTGCTCCCCGGATTTCGGGCCCCGGGGCGTCATGGACCGCCTGGGGCAGATCGCACCCCGCGTGCTGTTCACCGCACGGGGCTATCTCTACGGCGGCGAGACCTTCACCACCGGCGCGACGGTCAAGAAGCTGCGCGGGGAACTGCCGGATCTGGCCCGGGTGGTGACGGTTCCATACCCCTTCCCGGATACGGATCCGGTCGACGGAACCACCGCGTGGGACGCCTACGGCGATGCGGCCGCCGAACCGGAGTTCGTGCGCCTGCCCTTCGACCACCCCCTGTTCATCATGTTCTCATCCGGCACCACGGGCCTGCCCAAGTGCATGGTCCACGGGGCCGGCGGCACCCTGCTGCAGCACCTCAAGGAGCACCAGCTCCACTGCGACCTGCGGCCCGGGGACAGGCTGTTCTACTTCACCACCTGCGGCTGGATGATGTGGAACTGGCTGGTGTCCGGCCTGGCCACCGGGGCCGTGCTGGTACTTTACGACGGGCATCCCCTCAAGCCCGCGCAGGCCCTGTGGGACATGGCGGCGCAGGAGCGGATCACCGTGTTCGGAACCAGCGCCCGCTGGATCTCCGCCTGCGCCAAGCGGGGGCTGGAACCGGGCCGGGGTCGCGACCTCGGCGCCCTGCGCGCGGTGCTCTCCACGGGTTCGCCCCTGGCGCCCGAATCCTTCGACTACGTCTACGGTGCGGTGAAGGGGGATCTCCAGCTCAGCTCCATCTCCGGCGGCACGGATATCATCTCGTGCTTCGCCCTGGGCTGCCCGATCCTGCCGGTCCGCCGCGGGGAGCTGCAGTGCCGCGGCCTGGGCATGAAGGTGGAGGTGTGGGACGAACAGGGCCGGAGCGTCCGCGACACCAAGGGCGAACTGGTCTGCACCGCGGCCTTCCCGAGCATGCCCACGGGCTTCTGGAACGATCCGGACGGATCCCGGTACCACCAGGCGTACTTCGCGCGCTTTCCGGGGGTGTGGTGCCACGGCGATTTCGCCGAGATCACGCCCGCCGGCGGCATGATCATCCACGGCCGTTCCGATACGGTGCTCAATCCGGGCGGTGTGCGCATCGGCACCGCGGAGATCTACCGCGTGGTGGAGGGGCTGGACGAGGTGGTCGAGAGCCTCGCCGTCGGCCGGCCCCGCAACGGGGACGTGCAGGTGGTCCTATTTGCGGTCCTGCGCGAGGGGCTGGAGATGACCCCGGAGCTGGCCCGGACGATCAAGGAGACCATCCGCCGGGAGGCCTCGCCGCGGCACGCGCCCGCGGTGGTGCTGGCGGCGCCGGCACTGCCCCGCACCCGCAGCGGCAAGATCATGGAGAAGGCGGTGTCCAGGATCCTCGCCGGACAGGATGTTGACAATATCGGGGCCGTGGCGAACCCTGATGCCCTGGAATATTTCCGAAAAATCGCCGCCACCCTGGCCTGACGAGGAATCCCATGCTGAGACACGTTCCTGCTTGCGCCCTTTGCATCCTGCTGGTTGCGACGGCCGCCCTGCCCGCCTTCGCCGTCGAAGGCATGTATCCCATGAGCGAACTGGCCGGGCTGGATCTGGCCGCGACCGGGCTCGAGGTCACTGCCGCGGAGATCTACAACCCCGACGGCCTGGCCCTGGTGGACGGCATCGTCAAGCTGGGCGGTTGCACCGGCTCCTTCGTCTCGGACCAGGGTCTGATCCTGACCAATCACCACTGCGCCTTCCGGGCCATCGGCGACGCCAGCGACGCGGAGCACGACTACCTGGCCGAGGGTTTCTCCGCGGCT
>JALUJS010000173.1:0-553 GCA_027056825.1 Candidatus Krumholzibacteriia bacterium
GGTGTACCGCAACCGCCGCTTTCTGCAGCAGGGGCGGGTGCCTCACGCCGAACTGCTGGCCGACCTGGAGCGGGAAGTCGCCGTCAAGCCGCAGGCCCGCGGGGCGCTGCGGCGGGTGGGGTTCGGGGGATGAAGCCGCCGGCAGGTTCCGGTAATTTCCCATTGGTGGCCAAAGCGGTTCGCGTGGGGATTCAATAATTCGGGTTAATCTGTTATTGCCGCAATCCTGGAAATAACCGCGGTGATGGAGGGCAAACCTTTACGGCGGGAAGTCCAGCGGACTCCGATTGAGGACTCACTGGGTTCATTGACAATGTTTTGAAATCCGGGTACGGTCCCATAAGTCTAGACCGTGAATGCCGATAGCCGCTGAAGGAGAAAATCATGACGCGTTTGAATGGGTATGTTGCAGGGTATGATCCCGGGGGAAACGAAAAGCATGGGTTGGCTTTTGCCAAGGTGGAAGAAGGCCGGATAAAGAAATGTAAAGTCCAAACATTGAAAACTGCGGAACTAGTGATCGAGGAAATCACCAAAAAAGACAATCTCTTGG
>JALUJS010000173.1:563-2732 GCA_027056825.1 Candidatus Krumholzibacteriia bacterium
TGACACATTGGTGGCCTGGTCTACAGGAGAGTCTGGTTGGAGGCCCGCAGACAGGTGGTTGATTGGGCAATACCAGAAAGTAACATCCAGTATTGTCTCGGCAAACGGGTTGTATGGTTCCATGGGTTTGAACGGAATGGCTGTGCTGCTGGAGGCAAGAAAGGTCCACCAGAATTTATTTATTACGGAAACCCACCCCAAGATTCTGTACCATCATTGGACAGGTAAAAAGAAAAAGTACAACTATGTGAAAGAAAAAGACAACATGGACGAGAAGATTTATCAGATAATAGGGTGTAGGCCCGACATGAAAAACGACCATGAATGGGATGCTGTGGCATCCGCTTATGCTGCCCTCTGTGCAGTGTCTGGCGAATGGACCCATGATCTGCTGAAAGAGGAGTTGGAGAGGGAACCAGGACAGGGACGACTGGTATATCCGGTGGGAGAAGAAAAGGTTCATTACATGTGGCCGGTATAGCTTATGATCTAGATCGGCACTTTTGCCTTGAACGCGGTCATGGTCTGCTTAGCCGCTTCGGTCGTGGCCACCCAACCGGGGGAAGTTCACGGTAATGGATGTTGTGTTCTCATCAGAAGGCCAAAATCCCAGGATTTGGCCCAATTCCTGATTCTTAATCCGGAGCGAGAATTTCGGCTCGGGCACCGGACCATGGGTGATGTATTGCCACTGGAAATCGGTGTCTAACTTGATACAGGTATCGTAGTTGGGCTTATAGAGGAACCCTGTGGGAGGACCCAGCCATTCAGCACTGTGTTGTCCGTCTTCGGTTTCAGCCCATCGGGTGAGTAGTTTCGGCAGTTCCCGCAACTGGTCTCCGAGTTCAAGGGTGAGAATGTTGTGGGGGATCCTCACCCATGTCAGGCGCTGCTGTCCGATGAACGCAAGAATGAAGGCGGGCACTCTGCGCTTTGATATGTCGTGGCATAGGACCAGGCGCGGCACGAAAGCAGCACGCTCCTTGGTCTCGGCGTAGCGCCTGCAATCAGTTTCCCACTGGAAACGTTGGTCTCTGGTTTCGGCAAAGGCCCGGTTGACCTCGGTGGTCGGAACCCCAAGGGCGGCGGGAAGGTGGTTGCGGAGTTGTTTACTACAGTGACCAGTACGAATAAGATGATCCAGTCGCAGAGCCGCGCGCCCGGGGTCGCGATAACCAAGGTTGTGGAGCATGGCCCGTCGTTTGGCCCTGCTGTTGCCGATTGTTTGGCGTATCAGCTTGCTGATGGCCCAGGTGGGTGGCCTGGGATAATCAAAGGGAGCAAGGGGTTGATTCCGCGTGGACATACAGTCTCCTTCCGGGGAAAGGGGACCGGGCTGAACAGGCGTTGTGCACGGTTTGAGCACATGGCATTCACATAAAAAGCGACCTGGCCGAAACCGGGTCGCATCTGAGAACACCATTCAGTGCCATGTTCAGTCTCCGACCATTTAGCGCCTTGTTTAACGTGGCGGCAAGCATATTCGGCTCCAAATCACCACGATTCTTTACCAAGGAATTTTAGTTAAAAATATTGAAAAACTCAAGAAAAACCGGGGATTTTACTATCTCGGGAGTGCAGGTAAAAACAAGTTCCGATGGTAGGAAAGGAGGGTCCGGATATTCCGGACCCTCGCAGGTGCTGACTTTGCTGAAACCGGCGTTTTACCGGTACAGGGCCTTGACCGAGCCGAAGGAAGCCTGGCTGTCGTCCACCGTGCAGCTCAGGTCGAAGATGTCGGTCTGGGCGGTGGAGCCGTTGAGATTCGCGCACATCTGGACATGGAAGCCGTTGGCGGAATAATGGTCGCCATCCCAGAGCCCGTCGAAACAATACGTGTAAAGTCCGCCACAGGTGCCTTGGTCGCGGCTGACCACTTCGGAGGCGGTGATCCGGTTGACTTCATTGCCGGCATCGTCGGTGATGATAATCTGGTAGTTCAGGGTCCCGGAGTACACAGAATCGGAGAAATACACCGTGGCACACAGGGCCCAGCCGTCACAGTCGGCCGTTCCGTTGACTTCGGTGACATGGCAGGCCATAGCCAGGGCGGGAATGGCCAGGGCGAGCAGGACCGTAAGCGAGATCAATCGTTTCATGGGTTTCCCTCCAATGTTTTGGGCTTGAGAATCAAGAGAAGACTATTTTACACCCGGAACACTAAATGTC
>JALUJS010000173.1:2742-33839 GCA_027056825.1 Candidatus Krumholzibacteriia bacterium
GTTTGGCCGATTTGTGCCTTCACGGATTGCCCGAGGTGATCATGCCCCAAAAAGACTGTGAAGGATATTTTCAAAATGGATAGACCATGTCTATTATGGCCATAAATATCAACATGTTACCTCCCTATCGCCGACAAATAATCCTCAACCCGGATCGATCCCGGCCGATATCCGGGAAACCGAGGGAGAGAACATGGCTCCAGTAGTGAGGGAGTAACGGGAAATGATGTCGTTCGTTGAAGAACTGGAGATCCTGGGGAGCCGGATTGACGAATTGGGCGATGATGCGGGATCCGCAGCCGGCGCCGATGTGAACCCCGAGCGCGAAACGCGCGAGGCCGTGGGCCGGATCCTTGATGTGGCCATGACCCCGATGAACGTAGTCAAGCAGCTGCACGAGATGCTCAACGTGTTGATGGAGATTTCGTGGCTGCGGGTGAAAAATAAGGGTGCAATTTTTGTCGCCAACGGCAGGCGGGAACTAGTCATGGTGGCGCAAAAGGGTCTTGACGGGGCTCTTCACGCAACCTGCGCCAAGATCCGTTTCGGGCAGTGCCTGTGCGGCCAGGCCGCGCAGGAAAAGCGGATCATCATGAAAAACTGCGTCGATCACGATCATCACATCACGTTCGAGGGGATGACGGACCACGGGCACTACTGCGTGCCCCTGCTGGACAACCAGGACGAAATCATCGGGGTGATGGTGCTCTACCTCAAGGCCGGCCACCAGGGCAGCGAGGAAGAGCAGAGCCTGATGAAAATGCTGGGCAGGGTCGCATCGGGTGTCCTTCTGAACCGCACCCTGGGGTTGAGGGCGCAGATCAACCGCATTCGCCTGGAGCATGCCCAGTTCGACGTCATCCACAAGCTGGTGGCCGCTTCGGAATACCGGGACAACGAAACCGGGGAGCACATCAAGAGGATGGCTCGTTACTCCGTGGTGCTCGGACGGGGCCTGGGGCTGTCCCGGTCCGAGTTGAAAACCCTGGAGATGGCCGCTCCCCTGCACGACATCGGCAAGATCGGCGTTCCGGACCGGATCCTGTTGAAGCAGGGCAAGCTCACGGACGAGGAACGGGGTGAGATGCAGTCCCACACGACCATCGGCAGCGGGATCCTCGTCGGGATCCATCCTCTGCTGGTTACGGGACGACAAATCGCCGTGAGCCATCATGAAAAATGGGACGGGACGGGGTACCCCAACGGCCTGAAAGGGGAGGACATTCCCCTGGCGGGGAGGATATGCGCCCTGGCGGACGTGTTCGACGCGTTGACGTCCGCGCGCCCCTACAAGGAGGCCTGGCCTTTCGACAAGGCGGTTGCGTGGATCGTGGATAAATCAGGGACGCATTTCGACCCCGCGGTGGTCCGGGCCTTTGTGGACGGCCTGGATGAAATCAGGGAAATTTACCTGATATACGGCGAAGGCCATGCGGACGAGGACTGCACCAGGCTCCCGGATACAATCCAGGTCCAGGAGCCGGTCATGTGCTGGGACGAATCCATGTCGGTCGGGGTTGCCTCCATTGACAAGCAACACCAGTTCCTCATCAACCTCATCAACCGGGTTCACTACGCCATCGAGGCCTACCGTCCGCGGGACATCGTTGACGCCCTGCTGGCCATGAAGTCATATGCCGAAGTCCATTTCGATGAGGAAGAAAAGCTCATGGAAGAGGCCGGGTACCCGGACCTCGAAAAACACCGCCGCATCCACCACTCGTTCTTCCACAAGACCGAATCCTTCCTCTCGGAACTGGAGGAATCACCTCTGGCTATATGCACCGAAACCGGTCATTACCTGACCCGCTGGCTCATGGACCACATCAAGGGAGAAGACAGGGGATATATCCCGTATGTCCTCTCCCGGGCACAGGATGTTGAACCTGTATCCACATAGCCCGCCTGTGTGACGGGGCCCCCGGCGGCCGCCGGTCACCGATGACGGTCGTCATGGAACCCCCTCCCGGCGCCCGGCCGGGTGGGGTCTCCCCCCCTTGTCCGGAACCTGTCCGGAAACCTGCCGTCATTTTTTGACATCTCTTGTCATTTGACCATCTTTACCTGCGATCAGGCGCCCCGAACTGGCGGGTCGCCCGACCACGCACCCGAGCAAGAGGAAATCGCCGTTTTGAACGCATCTCTCCTTGCCCGAGTCCGCTTATGGACTATTTTACTCGCGATACCGGCGGCCGGCGCATGTTGGCCGCTTTTGTCCGGCGCCTTCGCCCTGGGCGTTCTGGCGACGGCCCTGTGGGCGGTGGCGGGTTTCTTCGTCCTGGAGCGGCTGCTGCAGGCGGCGGTTGTTCCTCCGGGGGCTCCCCGCAACGGATTCACCGTATTTCTGTGGGGCGTGGCGAAATTGGCTATTTACGGACTTGCGGTGTGGGTGTTATTTTCCCGCCCGTTCCCGGGGATGAGCCATGTCGTCGGCCTGACGATCATGATCGCCGTCCTGGCCGTCATCGGAGCCGGGGCGCGGTCCCGGGAAATCAAGGATCTGAAGTCCGGACAACAGGTCACCCCCTCCGGCATCACCCCTGGTCATTCACGGGAAGCGCGGGATGGACGCGATGACGAGGATTAAGATGAGCGGGAAAACATCCCTGGCCCTGTGTGCGACCCTGATCCTCGCCTTCGGGGTGTTCGGCGCCGCTTCCCCTGCGGCGGCCCAGCATGACGCCCACCATGACGCGGCCCAGGCCCACGAACAGGTCCATCAGCAGGCCGACGAGCACCACGCCCATGATGACGCCGCGGTCGCTCACGCCGGGGATGAGGCCCACGCCGAACACACCGAACACACCGAACACGCCGAGCATGGCGAACACGAAGGCGGTCACGCCGGCGCCCACCTGCCCAACCTGGTGAGCCTCATCGCCGAATTGCTGCCGCCTTCGGTGGCCGCGGTGCTGGAAAACTTCATCGATCCCATCTTCAGCCTGCTCATGGCCCTGCTGGTGAGCATCTTCTTCATCGTGCTGGCCCGGCAGTTGTCGGTGCGCAACCCCGGCCGCAAGCAGATGTTCGTCGAATTGTTCTTCGGTTGGCTTTACGACCTGTTCCGCGAGGTGCTGGGCGACGAGGCCCGCCGCTACACGCCCTACCTGGGCACCCTGTTCATCTTCATCCTGGTGAACAACTTCTGCGGGATGCTGCCCCTGGGTCACTCGGCCACCAGCAGCTTCGCCACCACCACCTTCGCCCTGGGCGCCCTGACCTTCCTCTACGTGCAGGGCATCGCCCTGAAGAAGAACGGGATCGTGGGCTACCTGCACCACATGGCCGGCTCGCCCACCACCGGGCTGGAGTGGGGCTTCTCCGTGCTGCTGTTCCCCCTGCACCTGCTGGGCGAGCTGATCAAGCCCATCAGCCTCAGCCTGCGTCTGTTCGGCAACATCTTCGGGGAAGACACCCTGGTGGCCACCATGGTGCTGATGGGAACCGGCATCATCTACAAGTTGACCGGAGCGGGCACCCTTTCGGGTTACCTGCCGGGGATTCCCCTGCAGTTCCCGTTCTACTTCCTGGGCCTGTTGTCCAGCACCATCCAGGCGCTGGTCTTCACGCTCCTGTCCACGGTTTACATTGCCCTGTGGCTCCCCCACGGCGATCACGGCGATCACGGGGAGGCCCACGGGCATTGAGGGGGCCGCAAGGCCCGCAACGGCGGGGCAACCCGCGAGCTTGAACGCGCAACGCACGCGCCAAAAGGAGACGACAATGACTGGGAACATTGTGGGACTGGCTCTTCCGATTGGTCTGGGCCTGGCGGCCCTGGGTAGCGGACTCGGCCTGGGCAAGGCCATCGAGGGCGGCATGAACGCCATGGGGCGTCAGCCCGAAGCCATTGGTCAGATCCAGACGGCCATGATCATCGGCTGCGCCTTCATCGAGGCCCTGACGATCTACTCGCTGATCGCCACCCTCATGCTGATGGGCAAGGTCTAAGCGACGGGAACTCATCCCGCGTGCGTTGATCGGAGGGGGACGGCCCGACCGTCCCCGCTTCGGCCGACGAAACCGGTTTTTCCCATCCGGAAGGTGAATCCGTCATGGATATGGTAATGCCCAAACTTCCCCAGCTGCTGACCACCGCGGTGGGCTTCCTGCTGTTCGTGTGGGTGCTGGCCAAGTTCGCCTGGGGTCCGATCCTGAACCTGCTCGACCAGCGGCGCGAGAAGATCGAGTCCGACTTCAAGGCCGCCGAGTCGAACCTCGCCGAGTCCGAGCAGCTCAAGCACGAGTTCGAACTCAAGCTGAGCGACATCAAGGTCATCGAGCGGGAGAAGGTCCAGGAGGCGGTCAAGAAGGGCGAGCAGCTGAGCGAGTCCATCGTCACCAAGGCCCGCCACCAGGCCGAGGAAGTCAAGCACAAGGCCGAGCAGGACATCGACATGGAACTGCACAAGGCCCAGCTCGAGCTGCGGGACTCGGTGGTGGATATGGCCATCGGGGCCGCGGAGAAGGTCATCGGCGAGCGGCTGGACGACGAACTGCACCGCAAGCTGATCCTCCAGTACATCGAACAGGTCGGGGAGCAGCCCCATGCGTGATCGCAAGGTCGCAACGAGATACGCGGGGGCCCTGCTGGCTTCGGCCAAGGAGGCCGGCGTACTCGACGGCGTGGCCGAGTCGTTCGCCGCGGTTGACGCCGTGGTGCGCGACAACCGCGACCTGGTGGTGTTCCTGGACAGTCCCCAGGTGCCGGTGGCGGAGAAGAAGAAGCTCCTGAAGGACGTGTTCGGCGGCAAGATCGAGGATCTGCTGCTGACCTTCTTCTACCTGCTGATCGACAAGAACCGCATCGAGAACCTGCGCGACATCGCCGAGGTCTTCGCCGACCTGGTCGAACAGGAACGCGGGGTGCTGCGCGCGGGCGTGGTCACCGCGGTGCCGCTGGCCGAGGATCTGGAAGCCTCGCTGCGGGACAAGCTGGCGGCGATGACCGGCAAGACGGTCATCCTGGAAAAGAAAGTCGATCCCGGCGTCATCGGCGGGGTCTGCGTCACCATGGGGGACAGGATCCTCGACGGCACGGTGCGCGCGAACCTGGACCGGCTGCGCAAGCAGCTTGCAGAGGCCCCGGTACGCTGACCCCTGTCGGCGCCGGGAACCCTGAGAGTATTCAACGAGGAGATGGGCAGTGAAACTTCGGCCTGAAGAGATCAGCTCGGTACTGTCGCAGGAGCTGAACAAGTACGACCGCGACCTCGAGGTCGAGAGCGTCGGCACGATCCTCCAGGTGGGTGACGGAATCGCCCGCGTCTACGGCCTGCAGGACGTGATGGCCGGCGAGATGGTCAAGTTCCCCGGGGACATCTTCGGCATCGTGCTGAACCTCGAGGAGGATTCGGTCGGTGTGGCCATCCTCGGCGCGGACACCCACATCAAGGAGGGTGACCAGGTCACCCGCACCGGCAAGATCGCCTCGGTGCCCGTGGGTGACGGCGTGGTCGGCCGCGTGCTGAACGCGGTGGGACAGCCCATCGACGGCGAGGGTCCGGTGCCCAGCGACGAGACCCGCGAGATCGAGCTCAAGGCCCCCGGCGTGACTGCGCGTCAGCCGGTGAAGGAGCCCCTGATGACGGGGCTGAAGGCCGTGGACTCCATGATCCCCATCGGCCGCGGCCAGCGCGAGCTGATCATCGGCGACCGCGGTACGGGCAAGACCGCCATCGCCATCGATGCGATCATCAACCAGAAGGGCAAGGGCGTGCACTGCTTCTACGTGGCCGTGGGCCAGAAGCAGTCCACCGTCGCGGGCGTGGCCAAGAAGCTGCGCGAGCACGGCGCCATGGAATACACCACCATCATCGCCGCCGGCGCCAGCGAACCCGCCCCCATGCTCTACCTGGCCCCCTACACGGGCTGCACCATGGCCGAGCACCTGATGTGGCAGGGCAAGGACACCCTGGTGGTGTACGACGACCTGTCCAAGCAGGCCAACGCCTACCGCCAGATGTCCCTGCTGCTGCGCCGTCCGCCCGGACGCGAGGCCTTCCCCGGCGACGTGTTCTACCTGCACAGCCGCCTGCTCGAGCGCGCGGTGAAGCTGAGCGACGAGAACGGCGGCGGCTCGCTGACGGCCCTTCCCATTATCGAGACGCAGGCCTCGGACGTGTCGGCCTACATCCCGACCAACGTGATCTCCATCACCGACGGGCAGATCTTCCTGGAGAACGACCTGTTCTACCAGGGCATCCGGCCCGCCATCAACGTGGGTATCTCGGTGTCGCGTGTGGGCGGTTCGGCCCAGACCAAGGCCATGAAGAAGGTGGCCGGCTCGCTGCGCCTGGACCTGGCGCAGTACCGCGAACTGCAGGCCTTCGCCCAGTTCGGCAGCGACCTGGACAAGGCCACCCAGCGGCAGCTGACCCGCGGCGAGCGCATGGTGGAGATCCTCAAGCAGGACCAGTACGTGCCCATGCCCAACGAGAAGCAGGTGGCGATCATCTTCGCCGCCGGCCAGGGCTACCTGGACGAGGTGCCCATCGAGGACGTGGCCGCCTGGGAGAAGGACTTCCACGCCTACATGGACGAGAAGCACTCGAACATCCTGCACACCATCGCCGAGACCGGGAAGCTGGAGGATGAGACGGCGGAGCACCTGAAGGCCGCCATCGAGGAGTTCGCCAAGACGCGGGGCTAGGCCCGCGGCGCAGCGCAACAGAGCGCAGGAGGTAACCCGTGGCGGGAGCCGGGGTCAAGATACTCAACAAGCGGATCCGCTCGGTAAAGAACACCCAGCAGATCACCAAGGCCATGAAGATGGTCGCCGCGGCCAAGCTGCAGCGCCAGCAGGGCAAGATGCTGGCCGCGCGCCCCTATGCGCGGAAGCTCACCGAGCTGATGCAGCAGCTGGCGTCCAAGGCCGAGATCGCCGATCCGCTGTTCGAGGTGCGGCCCGTGCAGAAGCGCCTGTTCCTGGTGATCACCTCCGACAAGGGCCTGTGCGGGTCCTACAACATGAACATCATCAAGCTGGCCCACCAGGCGGTGGACCGGTCTGTGGCCGACGGCGTCGAGACCGCCGTCTACGCCATCGGGCGCAAGGGCGCCGAGTACTTCCGCAAACGGGGCTACACCGTGTTCGCCAGCCACGAGGACTTCGGCGGCGACGCGGACAGCTCCCAGGGGAAGATGGTGGGCGACACCGCGGTGGGCGCCTTCCTGGATGGAACCTTCGACGAGGTGCGCGTGATCTACGCCGCCTTCGTCAGCACCATGACCCAGAAGCCGGTGGACCAGCCCCTGCTGCCCATCGCTCCGGACGCCATGGACGGCGCCGACGGGGAAGGCGCGGGGCAGGACTACATCTGGGAACCGAGCCAGGCCGAGCTGTTCGGCGTGCTGGTCCCCCTGTACCTGCGCAACCGGGTCTTCATGACCCTGAGCGAGGCGTTCACCAGCGAGCACGCGGCGCGCATGACGAGCATGAGCGCCGCGACCGAGAACGCCGGCGAGCTCATCGACGCCCTGACGCTGCAACGCAACCGCGAGCGCCAGGCCGCCATCACTTCGGAGTTGCTGGATATCGTGGGCGGCGCCAACGCCCTCTAGGATTTCGCGGGGGCCTGAGGCCTCCATGATGCAGAGCATGCAAGGAGAGGAAAGAAACATGGCCGGGAACTACGGGCTGGTCCAGCAGGTCATCGGACCGACGGTGGACCTCGAGTTCGATTCGGATCACCTGCCGGAGATCCTCAACGCCATCCGCATCGTCGACAAGGAGCGGGGCATCGACCTGATCACCGAGGTCGCCCAGCACATCGGCAACAATGTGGTGCGCACCATCGCCATGGACTCGACCGACGGTCTGGTCCGCGGCATGAAGGGCGAGGACACCGGCGCTCCGATCTCCGTGCCGGTGGGCAAGCAGTGCCTCGGCCGCCTCTTCAACCTGCTGGGCAAGCCCCTGGACAGCAAGGGCGACCTCGCCGAGCCCGAGCTGCGCTCCCCCATCCACGCGTCCCCGCCGGATCTGACCAACCAGGGCGAGGCCAACGAGATCTTCGAGACCGGCATCAAGGTCGTCGACCTGCTCGCCCCCTACGCCAAGGGCGGCAAGATCGGCCTGTTCGGCGGCGCCGGCGTGGGCAAGACGGTGATCGTGATGGAGCTGATCCACGCCATCGCCACCCAGCACGGCGGCTACTCCGTGTTCTGCGGCGTGGGCGAGCGCACCCGCGAGGGCAACGACCTGTGGCTGGAGATGACCGAGTCGGGCGTGATCGAGAACACCGCCCTGGTCTTCGGCCAGATGAACGAGCCGCCGGGAGCCCGTCTGCGCGTGGCCCTGTCCGGCCTGACCATGGCCGAGTACTTCCGCGACAAGATGAACCAGGACGTGCTGCTGTTCGTGGACAACATCTTCCGTTTCACCCAGGCCGGCTCCGAGGTGTCCGCCCTGCTGGGCCGCATGCCCAGCGCCGTGGGTTACCAGCCGACCCTGGCCACCGAGATGGGTCAGCTGCAGGAGCGCATCACCTCCACGCGCAACGGCTCGATCACCTCGGTGCAGGCCATCTACGTGCCCGCCGACGACCTCACCGACCCCGCGCCGGCCACCGCGTTCAGCCACCTGGACGCCACCACGGTGCTGTCGCGGCAGATCGCCGAGCTGGGCATCTACCCCGCGGTCGACCCCCTGGATTCCACCAGCCGGATCCTGACCCCGGGCATCCTGGGCGACGAGCACTACAACCTGGCCCGCCAGGTGCAGTCGATCCTGCAGCGCTACAAGGATCTGCAGGACATCATCGCCATCCTGGGCATGGACGAGCTGAGCGACGAGGACAAGGTCATCGTCCAGCGCGCCCGCAAGATCCAGAAGTTCCTGTCGCAGCCCTTCTTCGTGGCCGAGACCTTCACCGGCATGCAGGGCCGCTACGTGAAGCTCGAAGACACCATCCGCTCCTTCAAGGGCCTGGTGGCCGGCGAGTACGATCACATCCCCGAGCAGTGCTTCTACATGTGCGGCGCCATCGAGGAAGTCCTGGAGAACTACGAGAAGATGCAGGCGGAGGGTTAAACCATGGCCCGGTCCTTCAAGGTCGTGATCGTCACCCCGGACAAGACCGCCTACGAGGGCGAAGCCATCTCGGCGGTCATCCCGGGTCTGGCCGGATACATCGGCATCTGGGCGAATCACGCGCCCTTGGTTGCCGCGGTGATCCCCGGGGTGGTGACCCTGAAGAAGGACGATGCCGGCAGCGAGCTGCGCATGGCCGTGGGCAGCGGTTTCGTCGAGGTCTCGGACAACACGGTCAACCTCATGGTCGAGACCTGCGAGGTCGCCGGCGAAATCGACGTCGATCGCGCGGAGAAGGCCCTGGAACGCGCCCGTCGCCGCCTGGCCGACATGCAGGAGGACATCGACCGCGAACGGGCCCGCCTGGCCGTGGCCCGCGCCCAGGCGCGGCTGAGAGCCGCCGGGAAGAAATAAATGTCCTGAATTTTCGGGTAGTGAAGGGGCGCTCGCAGGAGCGCCCCTTTTGCGTTGAAAACATGAACAGAGGCGCGTTGAAGACTTATACGCGCGCAACTTGCTGCAAAACAAGAGAATGACCCCGTTTCGCCCCGTGGAGCCCCCGCATCCGCTGATATTTTCTACGATTTTCAGGGCCAGGAAGGTGTTGAATTTTCCGTAAGTTATTTTGGTACAATATGTTAACAAATTGGCACCTCCAATGCAATGCCTTGGGTGACGAAGGCAATGAAAGGCAGGTCCCGCGAGGGACATAGACGGAGGTAAGAACAATGACTGCGATTCTGGTGATCCTCATGGTCGTCGCGATCTTCGCCATCGACGCCATCAAGCTCTCCATCAAGCGCCGCCGCGGTGAGGTCGCCGTTCCCGAAGCGGTCCCCTCCTTCTCCGCGGTGAAGTTCCCCAAGGGGTTGTTCCTCGGCGAGAACCACAGCTGGGCCCGGCTGACCGAGCTGGGCGAGCTGAAGATCGGCATGGACGAGCTGCTGACCCAAGCCCTCGGCTTCGTGGACGAAGTGGAGGTCGTCCCGGCCGGCACACGGGTGCGCAAGGGTGATCGCCTGGCCACCATCCACCGCCTGGGCCACAAGATCGAGGTGACTTCCCCGGTGGACGGCACCGTGGTGGCCATCAACGACAACGCCGTCAACGAGCCCTACGGCGTGCATCAGGACCCTTACGGCCGCGGTTGGCTGGCCACGGTCTGGCCCACCGAGCACACCGAGGCCCTGCGCGACCTGAAGGTCGGCGAACGGGCCGCCGCCTGGCTGAACCACGAGGTCCAGCGCTTCACCGACTTCCTGGTGGCCCGCACCAGCCCCGAGATGGTTGGCGCCCTGGCGGCCGACGGTGCCCACCCCCTGGTCGGCGCGGCCTGCAGCCTGGACGAGGACGGCTGGAAGGAGTTCGAACAGGAGTTCGCCCGGATCCGGTAATCCGGGGCCAGCCGAACGCGCGAGGGGAGGCCATACGGCCTCCCTTCGCTGTTGTGCGCGTGGACCCTGGGTCTCAAATATCTAGATCCTTGCCCAGACAATTATTTCAATTGCAATAATTGCCTGGGCAACTATTTAAAAAAACAAGGGACACGACCAGCGCTCGTGTTGCACTCAATCAAAAAATACGATCACATGTTTGCTCAGCTACGGATCCTACTCCGGAACCCGTCCCTCACCCAGCTCCGGGCCCGCGGGCAGGGCCTTGCGCTCATGGCAGTCAACGCACGCCACCGGCCCGGCGTCCTCCACGCGATGACAGCCGATGCAGCGCTGGTGGTAGGCCATCTTCAGCGCGGGGGTCTCCGGTTCGGCGGGGTCGAATTCCTCGCCGTGGCAGTCCGCGCAGGCGATGATGTCGTCGGGGCCGTCGCCGTGGTGGTGGCAGTCGGCGCAGGACTCGGCCAGATCTACATGATCGGCATGGGGGAACTCCACCGGACCGAACCAGTAACTCAAGCCGTCGATGGCCACGGTGTCGGGCCCGGTGTCTTCGGGTGTCTGCGCCGTCAGGGTCGGGGCGCAGAGCAGCAGGCAGGCGGATACGCAGATCAGGACCGCAAGCGACGGTGCGATTCTCATGGTTGATCTCCTTTCAGGAAGAACGAAAGGATCCCGTCCCGGGGCACGCCCATGATCTCGCTACAGGGCTCGCAGTAGGACGGATCCTTCAGGTCGACGTGTTCGGGCAGAAGCGAGGCGCTCATGGCGCACCAGGGAACCTGGCAATGCACGAGGTTGAAGGTGTGGCCGAGCTCGTGGAGGACCTCCTTGAGGATGCGCAGGCGCATGATCTGGGGATCGGCGCGGTCCCCCTCGAATTCCGGGCGCAGGCGGTGAACCGAGGCCACGCCCACCCGGCCCTTGAGCTGGGCGCTGCCCAGGACGTGGGCGAACACCGGCAGGAACAGGTCCACGTCGGTCACCCCGATGCGGCGGTGCGCACCCTCGAGAGGGGGCTCCTGCAGCATTGCCAACAGACGGGAGGCCGAGTACTGCCGCCTTTCTTCCGAGAAGGCCTCGGCGGGGGACAACTCGAAGTCCGCGATCCACACCGGGTGGGCCAGGCACACGGCCAGGTCGCCCCGCAGCCGGCGCAGAAGGGCGGGGGCCACCGCACCCACCCGGACCAGTTCGAGTCCCCACGGGGCCACGGTCATTCCCTCTCGATGCCGAACTTGCGCATCTTGTTGTACAGGGTCACCCGGTCGATCCCCAGGATCTTCGCGGCCTGGGTGACGTTGAACCCGGTCCGCTTCAGCACGCGGCGGATGTGCCTCTCCTCCAGGGAGCTGAGGGATTCGGAGGCGGGATCCTCGGGCTCGCCGGACGCCTGCCGGGCCAGGGGCAGATGTTCCATCCGGATCTTGTCGTCCCGGCAGACCACCAGGGCCCTCTCGACGGCGTTGGCCAGCTCGCGCACGTTGCCGGGCCAGCGGTAGCGGAGGAAGAAGTCGCGCACCTCGCCATCGAATCCCGTCACGCGCCGGCCCATGGCTCCGGCGTAGCGCTGCAGGAAGTGCTCGGCGATGGGCATGATGTCCTCGGGCCGGTCACGCAGCGGCGGGATCGTGATGGTGAAGACGTTGATGCGGAAGAACAGGTCGTCGCGGAACGTCCCCTCCTCCACGGCCTTCTCCAGGTCCTTGTTGGTCGCGCAGATCAGCCGGAAATCCACGGGGATCTCCTGGCCGCCGCCCAGGCGGGTGATCTTGCGGTCCTCCAGGGCGCGCAGCAGCTCGACCTGCACCTTGGACGAGATGTCCCCGATCTCGTCCAGGAAGAGGGTGCCGCCGTCCGCCAGTTCCAGCTTGCCCTTGCGCCGGCTCACCGCGCCGGTGAAGGCGCCCTTCTCGTGGCCGAACAGCTCGGACTCCAGGATGTTCTCCTGCAGGGCTCCGCAGTTGACCGCCACCATGGGTCCGAAGGAGCGGCCGCTGCGCATGTGGATCAGCCGCGCGATCAGCTCCTTGCCCGTGCCGGACTCCCCGCGGATCATCACCGAGGTCTCGGTGGGCGCCACCATCTCGGCCAGTTCCATGACCTTCCGCATGCCGGGGCTGGTGCCGGTGATGATGGTGGGCCCGGCCTTGGCCAGCTTTTCCTTCAGGGCGGTGTTCTCGCGGGACAGGGATGCCTTTTCGCAGGCCTTGGCCACCACCTTGGACAGCTCCTCGGGATCGAAGGGCTTCACGAGATAGTCGTAGGCGCCCTCCTTCAGGGCCTGCACGGCCGTGTCCACCGAGGCGTAGGCCGTCACCAGCACGATGGCCGTGTCGGGATCCTTCTCGTGCACCCGGCGCTGCAGCTCGAGCCCGTCCATGCCCGGCATCTTGATGTCCGAGATGATCACGTCGAAATTCTTCCGGCCCAGGATGGACAGGGCCTCGTGACCGCCGGAGGCCGTCTCCACCTCGTACCCGTCCTCGGTGAACCAGTGCGACAACGACTCCCGGACATGGAGTTCATCGTCGACGATCAGCACTCGCGGGATGCGGCTCATGAGCTTTCCCTTTCGCTTGCGGCGCCCGCGTCCTCGGGCAGGAAGATGGTGAAGCGGCAGCCCTCGCCCGGCGCGGTGTCCAGGTCGATGCGCCCGCCATGCCGCTTGACGATGCCGTAGACCACCGACAGCCCCAGGCCCACTCCGGAGCCTTCGCTCTTGGTGGTATAGAAGGGTTCGAAGGCGTGACGGGCAACCTCGGGCTCCATGCCTGGTCCGTTGTCGGCGACCTCGATGGTGACCCCGCCGGGGGCCCGTGCGGTGGCCAGGGTGATCTTGCCTCCCTCGGGCATGGCCTGGGCCGCGTTGATGATCAGGGCCATGAGGAACTGCTGCACCTGGTTCTGGTCCGCGATGATCTCGGGCAGGTCCGGGGCGAAGCGGCGCTCCGCTTCCACGGAGTTGAGTTCGAGCTGGTGGTTCACCAGGAACAGGGCGTTCTCGATGGTGGCGTTGACGTCCATGGGCGCCAGCTCCTCGTTGCCGCGCCGGGCGAAGGCCAGCAGCTGGGAGACGATCTTGCCGCACCGGGCCGCCTCGTCCGAAATGGCCTCCAGGTAGGTCAGGTTCTCCTTGCACTCGTCGGTGAGCTCGTCCTGCTTCTTCAGCCTCCGGACCACCGTCTTGGCGTAGGTCACCACGCTGGCCAGGGGGTTGTTGATCTCGTGGGCCACCACCGCGGCCAGCTTACCCAGCGAGGCCATCTTCTCCACCTGCAGCATCTGGTCCTGGGCGCGGACGAGCTCGTCGGCCTTGGCCTGGACGCGCTGCTCCAGGGTCCGGCCCCACTCCAGCAGCTCGTTGCGGGCGTTCTGCAGGTCCAGGGCGAGCTGGTTGAAGGTGCGGTCCAGGGTGCCGATCTCGTCCTGGGAACCCTCGGCCACGCGCACGGTCAGGTCGCCGGCGGCCAGGCGCCGCGTCTGGTCGATGAGGGTGCGCACACGGCGGAAGACGATCTGTCGCCCCGCCAGGTACACCACGATCACCGCCAGCAGGATGCTGACCAACCCCACCAGGCCCGTGCCCCGCGCGACGGCGCGCCGGGCGGCCTCGAAGGGCTCGAGGTTCAAATCCACGTCCATGACCCCCAGCAGGGGGCCGTCCTGCTCGTGGTAGTGGCAGGCCGCGGTGGCACACGAGGGTTCGTTGAGCAGGGCGTGGGTGACCGCGAGCATGCGGCGGCCATCCTGGACCACGGTCTGCGCCCTCTCGTCCGGCGGCAGGGAGTTGGGGAGCACGACCCGGCCGTGGCAGACCAGGCACTGGGCCTGGGTGGTGTCCAGGATGGCGCCGATCTCCGCGTGGCGCGTGGAGTAGGCGATCAGGCCCTGCTTGTTGTAGATGCGGATGCGTTCGATATCACGCTGCGCCCCGAAATTGTCCAGCGTCTCCTGGATCTTCTCCCGGTCGTTCTGCAGCATGGCGGTGCGCAGCACGGCCGCGGCGGTCTCGGCCAGCTGCACGCCGTTCTTCTGGACGATGGCGGTGGAGGCCCGCTCCTGGAGAGCCAGGTTGACCATGGTCATGGCCGCGAAGATCACCGCCAGCAGACCGGTCGTGATCAGCGTCATCTTGGCCGCGACGGTGAGCTTCATGGCGGGCCTCCTCTCACGGGTCCGGACCGGTCACCCGGAGTGCCGGTTCAGTTCGACGAACGGGTCCACGGGCCGGGCGTTGGTCAGCGGGCCTTCCTCGAACACCGGCAGGTACCGCGCCGCCAGGCTGAACAGGAACACGCCGATGGCGATCATGCCCATGGAGACCACGAACTCCATCCAGTGCGGCCGGTATCCCGCGCCCGTGCCGAGCTGGAACGCGGTCACCGCCACGTTCATGCGGTTGAACATGATTCCCAGCACGACCAGGAACTGGGTCCCGGTCAATGCCAGCGGATTCCGCCGCACCCGCTTCTGGAACAGCAGGAGCATGGGTACGACGCCGCCGATGATGATCTCGGCCAGGAAGAACCACGAAGCCTGGTCGAAGCGGAAGGCCAGCGGCAAGGTGCCGTGCACGAGGAGATCCTCGATGCGGATCACAAGGTAGAGCAGGAGCATGACCGCCGTGGCGCGCCCGATGCCGCGCAGCAGGGGCGCCTCCAGGCGTTTGCCGAAGGCGCGGAAGCTGAGGAAGGACTCCACGTTGGTCATGGCCAGGCCCAGGGTGATGGCCGAGACGAAGAACAGGATGGGCAGGATCGGCGAGTACCACAGGGGGTGCAGCTTCTCCGGCACGATCACGTACAGGGTGCCCAGGCTGCTCTGGTGCATGGTCGACAGCAGGACGCCGGCGATGACCAGGCCCGGCGTCAGGTACTTGTGCATGAAGTGCACCTGCCGGTTGTAGCCCAGCCGCTCGAAGACCAGCGGCAGGAATTCCAGGAACAGCACCGTGGTGTAGAGCATCACGCACCAGCCCACCTCGAACATCACCGAGTGGGGGTTCCAGAAGATCAGCGGATGCCAGATGTTCCAGGGACGCCCGAGGTCCACCAGCAGCGCCGCGATGACCATCAGGTAGCCCAGGAAGGCGGTCAGCACCGCGGGGCGGGCCATGGGCTTGTAGTCCTCCAGGTGGAAGATGTAGACCACGGCCGTCACGGTGAAGCCGCCGGCGCCCAGGGCCACGCCGCACAGCAGGTCGAAGCCGATCCACAGGCCCCAGGGCATCGAATCGTTGAGATTGCTGATGGCGCCGATGCCGCCGGTGTACCTACGGAAAAGAACGACCGCCAGCAGGATCATGAGCAGGGTGAAGACGGTGGCCCAGAAATGGGGCCGGGGCAGCTTGCGCTCAGTCATGGTTGTCCTCCCCTTCCTGGATCTGCCGGCGCTCGTGCGCGGCGACCTCGACCTTGCGGTTGCCCAGCCAGTACATCCCGCCCAGGAAGACGCCCCACACGGGGATGATCTGGGGCAGCTTCTCCAGGACCGTCCAGGTCAGGTGCGGCATGTCGTGTTCCGGAACGTTGTCCGGTAGGTCGGATTCGGAGGCGGGCTTGCTCAGCAGCATGAGCACGCCGGTGCCGCCGGCTTCCTTCTCACCGTATACCTCGCCAGTGTACCGCTGCGGGTCCGCCTTGAGGCGGCGGTGCGCCTCGGCCAGCATGGCCTCGCGGGTGCCGAAAGTCGTGGCGCCGGTGGGGCAGATGCTGGCGCACGCGGTGGGCAGGCCCTTGGTCACGCGGTGCACGCACATGTCGCACTTGCGCACGCGGGGGTTGGGACTGTGCCACTCGTACTTGGGGATTTCGAAGGGGCAGGCCATCATGCAGTAGCGGCAACCGATGCACTTCTTGGCGTCCCAGGTCACCGGGCCCAGGGGATTCTTCTCCAGGGCTCCCACCGGGCACACCGAGACGCAGGTGGGGTTCTCGCAGCTCATGCAGAGATGGCGGGCGTACTGGTCGTTGCCGAGGTCCTCGACCCAGGTGAACGACTCGTGGTCGAGCTTGTCCGGCTTGTGCGGACGCTGGTCGTGCTCGGACTGGCAGGCCTGTTCGCAGGCCCCGCATCCGATGCACCGACTCTGATCAAAGAGCAGGGCATAGGTGGACATGGATGCTCCTTTGGGTGGCGGCAATGTTCGCAAACACCAGGACCGTTGAATAATTCAATTGTACTACCTGTTGTCCATTATCAAGTTAAAAGTTTAACAAACTCCTAGAGAAGTGGTGTTAGATGATATTCAACCTCTTTTTTTACAGCGTGTTATGCGATTTCAGATGAAGGGTTTTCGTAGAAAATTTTTACACACCCCTCTTCGTGTCCTTTCCGGGAAGCCCTTGATCCTTGGGGTATGGGGGGTTAGCTTCCCTGTGTTACACCATCGCCGGGTGAGATCCCGGCTGGCCGGAGGGCGTCCATGCCGGAATTCTCAAGCGGAAAGATCACCGTCGAACTTGACGACAAGGGTTACCTGGTGGACGGGTCGGCCTGGACGCCCCAGGTCGCCGCGGCCCTGGCCGAGGCCGACGGGCTAGGTGAGTTGACGGAGGATCACTGGAAGGTCATCGATTTCCTGCGCTCCTTTCATGCCGAGCACGGGGCCGCCCCCATGATCCGGGTACTTTGTCGGGAAACCGGCCTTTCCCTGCAGCGGATCTATGACCTGTTTCCCGCCGGGCCGGCCAAGGGAGCCTGCCGGGTGGCGGGTTTGCCGCGGCCGGATTCCTGCGTGTGATTGTTTTTTCCAGATTCTTTACCTGGGGTGGCGCGTTTCTGAAGTTGTTGTTATTTCGGAAGTAAAGGCCATTATACAGTATACAATCCTCTGACGCAGTTCATCTTGCGGTCACAGTCCACCTTGGCTCCGTGGTCATCCAATTGCTACTGGGTCAGGGGTAGATCCAGGTGGACTGTCATCTCCTGCCGGCTGGCCACAATTTCAAGGGCACAAGAAAAATTTCAAGAAGGTTGTTTTTTTGTTTACAACCCCCACGTCATTTGGTTTAATCGGATAAGCCTATCCTATTTATGTGAAAAATCCGGGGTTTGCTTCATTGCTGCGGGCCGTTCGGCCGGAACCAAGGGGTGTGAGATGACTCTGACTCGTCGGGACTTCATCAAGCGGGCCGCGGCCGTCAGCGCGGCCGGCGCCATCGGGATGAACCTGTCGCCCGCGGACCTGGCCCAGGCCTCGGAAGCGGAAAAGGGCTGGAAGTGGGACAAGTCGGTGTGCCGGTTCTGCGGCACCGGCTGCGGCCTGATGATCGCCACGAAGAACGACCGCATCGTGGCGGTCAAGGGGGACCCGGCGGCTCCGGTGAACAGGGGTTTGAACTGCATCAAGGGCTACTTCAACGCCAAGATCATGTACGGGCGGGACCGCCTGACCAAACCCCTGCTGAGGGTCAATTCCCGGGGCGAGTTCGACAAGAAGGGCAAGTTCCAGGAGGTGTCCTGGGACAAGGCCTTCGATGTCATGGCCGCGCAGTTCAAGAAGCATTACCAGGCCTTGGGCCCTGCGGGGATCGGGGTGTTCGGGTCGGGGCAATACACGGTCCAGGAAGGCTACGCCATGGTCAAATTGGTCAAGGCGGGCCTGCGCAGCAACAACATCGACCCCAACGCCAGGCACTGCATGGCCAGCGCCGTGGTGGGTTTCATCCAGGCCTTCGGCATCGACGAACCCGCCGGCAACTATGACGACATCGAGTATACCGACAGCGCCGTGCTCTGGGGCGCGAACATGGCCGAAATGCATCCCATCCTCTGGTCTCGCATCACCGACCGCAAACTGTCCAACCCCGACCGGGTCAAGATCGTCAACCTCACCACCTACCGGAACCGCTGCTCCAACCTGGCCGACCTGGAGATCATCTTCAAACCCCAGACCGACCTGGCCATCTGGAACTACATTGCGCGGGAAATCGTCTTCAACCACCCCGAGGCCATCGACCGCGAGTTCGTGGACAAGTACACGGTGTTCGCCACCGGGCACGTGGACGTGGGCTACGGCATGCGCGACAACCCGGAGCACCCCGCATACAGCGAGGCCGAGCGCGAAACCATGCGCAAGCAGAAGACCAAGACCGTCAGCAGGGCCGAGGGCGTGACCCTGGCCCACCTTGGCTACAAGGAGGGCGACGAGCTGCAGATGAAGCACGCCGCCGCCGCCGGCAAGCATTGGCTCATCTCGTTCGAGGAATTCAAACGGGGGCTGGAACCCTACACCTTGGACTTCGTGGCCGAACTGTCGCGGGGAGACGCCGACGAACCCCTGGAGCAACACAAGGCCAAGCTGAAGCAGCTCGCGGAGATCTACATCGAGAAGGGCCGCAAGGTCGTCAGCTACTGGACCATGGGCATGAACCAGCATACCCGCGGCAGTTGGGTGAACGAGCAGGCATACATGGTGCACCTGCTGCTGGGCAAGCAGGCCCAGCCCGGCAACGGCGCCTTCAGCCTCACCGGCCAGCCCAGCGCCTGCGGGACGGCCCGCGAGGTGGGCACCTTCGCCCACCGCCTGCCCGCCGACATGGTCGTGGCCAACCCCAAGCACCGCGAGCGGGCCGAGAAGTTGTGGAAACTGCCTGCCGGCACCCTCAACGGCAAACCCGGCAGCCACTACACCAAGCTCATGCGCGACATCGAGGACGGAAAGATCAAGTGGGCCTGGGTGCAGGTCTGCAATCCCTGGCAGAACACGGCTAACGCCAATCACTGGATCAGGGCCGCCCGTGAAATGGACAACTTCATCGTCTGCTCCGACGTGTACCCGACGGTCTCGGCCAAGGTGGCGGACCTGATCCTGCCCAGCGCCATGATCTTCGAGAAGTGGGGGGCGTACGGTAACGCCGAGCGGCGCACCCAGCACTGGAAACAGCAGGTCACCCCCGTGGGCGAGGCCATGCCCGACATCTGGCAGGCCATGGAGTTCGCCAAGCGCCTCACCCTGGGCGAGGTGTGGAAGGAGTGGAAGATCAGCGACTCGTTGACCCTGCCCGACGTCCGGGCCGAGGCGCGGAGCATGGGCTACAAGGACGACGACACCCTCTTCGACGTGCTGTTCGCCAACGAGGAGGCGCGAGGCTATTCCTGGCCCGACCCGGTGGGCGCGGGTTCCCTCAACACGCTGGCCGAGGGCGACAAGCGCAAGGTCGCCGGGTTCGAGGGCTACGGCTTCTTCGTGCAAAAATACCTGTGGGAGGAATACCGGAAGTTCGGCGTCGGGCACATGCACGACCTGGCTTCATTCGACGCCTACCATGAGGCGCGCGGCCTGAAGTGGCCGGTAATCGACGGCAAGGAGACGGCCTGGCGTTTCAACGCCGAGTACGATCCCTACGCCGCCAAGGCGGGGACGGGAAAGTTCGCGTTCTACGGACCTGCCCTCAAGGCCCTGCCGTCCGGCGATCTGGCCGGCCCCCGCAAGGGCGACAAGACGCCGCTGCCGAACAAGGCCAAGATTTTCTTCCGACCCTACATGGATCCTCCGGAGACGCCCGGGGGCGACTATCCCTTCTGGCTGGTGACCGGCCGCGTGCTGGAGCACTGGCACACCGGTACCATGACCATGAGGGTGCCCGAGCTGCACCGGGCGGTGCCCGAGGCCCGCTGCTTCATGAACGGCGCGGACGCGCGCGGCATGGGCCTGAACGACGGGGACCCGGTGTGGGTGGAGAGCCGCCGCGGCAGGATCAAGGCCCGGGTCCAGATCCGGGGCCGCAACGTCATGCCCAAGGGGATGGTGTTCGTGCCGTTCTTCGACGAGCGCGTGCTGATCAACAAGGTCTGCCTGGACGCCACCTGTCCCATCTCCAAGGAGACGGACTTCAAGAAGTGCGCCGTCAAGGTCACCCGGGCCTAGGCGCATGACCGGGCGCGAAGGCATGGACCGGCGGAGCTTCCTGGCCGGGATGTTGAAGGGCGCGGCCGCCTCCGCGGTCGGGGGCGTGGTCTGGGGCGGTCTGGTCGCGGGGATGGACCGCGCTCCACTGGTTCTGCGTCCTCCCGGCGCCCTGGCCGCGGACAATTTTCCGGCCACCTGCATCCGGTGCGGCCGCTGCGTGGCGGCCTGCCCCTACGATACGCTGGAACTGGCCACGCCGGGCCGGCCCGGCCCGGTGGGCATGCCGGCCTTCACTCCACGCAAGACGCCCTGCTATCTCTGCCAGGATATTCCCTGCACGGCGGCATGCCCCAGCGGAGCCCTGGACCCGTCGTCGGTGTGCGACGAGACCGGCGCGCCGGATATCACGCGGGCGCGCATGGGCGTGGCGGTCATCGACTACACGAACTGCATCGCGGCCTGGGGGCTGCGGTGCGACGTGTGTTATCGCGTGTGCCCCCTGGTGGACAAGGCCATCCTGCTGGAGATGACCCGCAACGAACGCACCGGCCGGCACGCCCGTCTTGTGCCGAGGATCGACCCGGAGCATTGCACCGGATGCGGCCTGTGCGAGCACGCCTGCGTGGTGGAGAAGGCCGCCGTCTTCGTCCAGCCCCGCGAAGTCGCCCTGGGCAGGGTGGGCGACCAGTATATCCGCGGTTGGGACCGGGCCGACGAGCGGCGTCTGCGCCAGGATGCCGTCCAGCCTCCGGAGGGCGACCCCCTCGACTATCTCAACGGGGGTGGACTGGATGATGAGTAGGCTGCTTCGGCATCGTTACCTGATCGCCCGGCGGATCCTTCAGGCCGGGATCCTCGTGTTGCTGGCAGGCGGCAACCTCTACGGCTGGCCGGTGCTGGTGGGCGATCTGAGCCATTCGCGGTTGCTGGGGACGGTGCCGTTCTCCGATCCGTTCGCCGTGGCGCAGCTTCTTGTCGCCGGCGGGGTTCTGGCCGGCGATGTCCTGCTGGGGGCGGTCCTGGTGCTGGCCTTCTACGCCCTGGTGGGCGGTCGCACATTCTGCGCCTGGGTCTGTCCGCTGAACGCGGTCACGGACCTTGCCAACCGGCTGGGAACCGGTCGGCGCGGCACGCATCCACGGACGGGACGCGCCGTTCGCTATTGGGTGCTGGGGTTGGCGCTGGTTGTCTCGGCGGTGGCGGGAACGGCGGCCTTCGAGGCCGTCAGTCCCATCGGCATGCTGCACCGGGGGGTGATTTTCGGCATGGGTGCGGGCTGGGCTGCGGTTGCCGCGGTGTTCCTGTTCGACCTGGCCGTGATGCACAACGGATTCTGCGGGCGGCTCTGTCCCCTGGGAGCCTTTTACGCCCTGATCGGTCGTTTCGGGTTGTTGCGGGTCCGGCACGACCACACCGTCTGCACCCATTGCCTGGAATGCCTGCGGGTGTGTCCGGAGAACCAGATCCTGCAGCAGGTAGGGCGGGTCAGCGGTACCATCAACAGGGGGGTCTGCACCAATTGCGGACGTTGCATCGAAGTGTGTGATGACGACGCGCTGGGGTTTCGCATTCGTGGCAGAGCACTTTCCGAACGAACCGGAGGTTGACAATGATGAGGAAGAAGCACTTCTGGCTGTCGGCGGCCGCCTGGGTCTCCCTGCTGCTCCTGGTCGCGGGCTGCGGGGGAACCGGCGCCGGAAATATTCCCGCACGGGATGCCGCGCAGGATTCGCCGGCGGTGGTCGGGGACGAGGATCTCAGCTACCGCAACACTCCCCTGGAGTCGGCGGCGGTCACCCCTGCTGTCCAGCCTGTGGCGACCGAGCCCGGCGACTCCCGGACCGTGCCGCGTTCCTTCGAGAACGCGCCGCCGGTGATTCCCCACACGGTGGAGGGGCTGCTGCCCATCACCGCGGCGGACAACCAGTGCACCGAGTGCCATCTGCCGGACATGGCGGAAGACGCGGGGGCTCCGTCCATCCCGGCCAGCCACATGTATGACATACGCCGCGACCGCAAGTTGACCAGCCTGAACCCGGCCAACTACAACTGCACCCAGTGTCACGCCATGCAGACCGACGCGGGAGAACTTGTCGCCAATTCCTTCACTCCGGATTTCCGTTCCGATAAGGGGATGAAGGAGTCGGATCTGCTGGAGAGGCTCAACGAAGGTGTCCGGTGACCGGGTCATGAATCCGTCCCGGCGGCGCTGGTTGCGCGGGCTGATGAATCCGGCCGCCTGGTGGCGCGGGGGAGGGAGCGTGCCCCTGCCTGGCATGGCTGATCCGCCGGCCGCACGCCCGGTCTGCAAGGCTTGCAGCGCGTCCGCTCCCGGCGCGGGCCCGCCTTGCGCGGCGGTGTGCCCCGAGGATATCGTGCGGGTCGGCGACGACGGATTGCCGGGCCTGGATTTTGCCCGTTCCGGCTGCACCTTTTGCGGGGACTGCGCCGCAGCTTGCCCGCACGCCGTCCTGGAATCCGGGCCGCAGGCGCTGATTCGGGCCTCCATTACCCTGGACCGCGGCAGTTGCCTGGCCTGGTCCTCCACCATGTGCCGGGCCTGCCTGGATTCATGCCCGGAGGACGCCGTCCGCTTCAAGGGCCTGCTGAAGCCGGCCATCGATGGCAAGAGCTGCACCCGCTGCGGATTCTGCGTGGGCGCCTGCCCGGTGGACGCCATCGGGATCGGGGTGTGATGCGAATACGACGCGGAGGAGAGGAATCGTGAACATCTCCAGCATCATTGTCACCTGCCGGCCGGAGCACATGGCCGAGGTCGAGGCCTCCCTCCGGGAGAGCGGACTGTGCGATGTCCACTTCCGGGATGAAAAAGGGCACATCATCGTGACCGTGGAGGAAGATGCCGCCGGCGACGAGACCGGAAAGCTCAAAGCCATCGCCGACCTTCCCCACGTGGCCGACGCGGTCTTCTCCTACACTTGCTGCGAGGAGGGACCGGAAGACGGCACGACATGATAAATCCTCAATCCGTATAAGGACCACCCATATATTCCACGGTTTTCGTGGGAGATAAGAAACGAAACGGATTCTCATAACCACCTTTAAAACTGTCAGTTAAGACCCCATTTTTGTTTTGGATTAACCCCCTTCAATGACTACCTTTCGACAGTCAATTAACATCGAAACTTAAAAATTCTTCCACAGGCCGGGACCGCCGGACCTGCCCAACTGGAAGGAACGCTGATGAAACGCCTGGGCCTGTTCCTGTTCATCACCGCGGCGCTGTGGCTGTTCTGGCTGGTGTTCGTGGGGAACCTCGATCCGCAGGAGATGCTGGTGGGCGCCGTGGCCGCGGCCCTGGTCACCCTGCTGCGCAGCGGGCAGCCCTGCCTGCTGGAGAACGTCAACTTCCTGAATCCCCGCCGCGTCTTCATGGCCCTGGCCTACATCCCCTACATGATCTGGGCCATCATCGTGGCGAACCTGGACGTGGCGCGGCGGGTCGTCCAGCCCCGGCTGGACATCAACCCCGGCATCGTCCGCATCAAGACCCGTCTGAAGAATCCCGTGGCCCGGATGATCCTGGCCAACAGCATCACCCTGACCCCAGGCACCCTGACGGTCGAGGTGTCCGGGGACGACCTGTACATCCACTGGATCGATGTGCACGCGCAGGACTCCGAAGCCGCGTCGCGGGAGATCGCCGCCGGCTTCGAGAAATACCTGGAGGTCATCTTTGGTTGATCGAGTTCTCATCCTGGCCATGGCCCTGGCGGGCGCCGGCATGCTGCTGGCCCTGATCCGCCTGCTCAGGGGCCCCAACATCCCGAGCCGCGCGGTGGCCCTGGATGTGCTGACCCTGATCACCATGCCGGTGATGGTCGGCCTGGCGATCACCTCGGGCCGGGTCATCTACCTGGACGTGGCGCTGGTGTACGGCATCCTGTCGTTCCTGGGCGTCATCTCCCTGGCCCGCTACTTCGACCAGGGGGTGTGAGATGGCCGCACTGGACATCATCGGCGCTCTCCTGGTCCTGCTGGGGTCCCTGTTCCTGTTCCTGGGGGCGCTGGGTATCCTGCGCATGCCCGACCTCTACAACCGCATGCAGACCGGCACCAAGGCCACGACCCTGGGCAACATGCTGACCCTGGTCGGCCTGGGCCTGCTGGAGCCGGCCTGGTTGCCCAAGATCTGCCTCATCATCCTGTTCGTCCTGATCACCAACCCGTTGAGCAGCCACGCCCTGGCGCGCGCCGCCCACCGGGCGGGCTATCCGCTGGCCGCCGGTTCGGTGACCGACGCCCTGCGGGAGGACGAACAGGCCGGCGGCATCGAACCCGGTTCGACCGCCTGCCAGGTCCGGGACCCCGGTTCGGACCCTCAACCGGAGGTGGCCGAATGATCATCGTCGATATCCTGATCTGCCTGGTGCTGCTGGCCGCCGGCGTGGGGGCCATGCTGCAGCGCAACCTGGTGGCCTCGTCCGTCCTGGTGGGCGTGGTCAGCCTCATGGTCAGCATCCTGTTCCTGCGCATCGGGGCGCCGGACGTGGCCATGACCGAAGCGGCCATCGGGGCAGGCCTGTCCACGGTCATCTTCCTGATCGCCGTGCGGCGCACCGAGGAGGAGGAGCAGTGAAGCAGATCTTTTCCCTGGCGCTGTTGGCGATCACCGGGTGGCTCCTGTGGAGCCTGGTTCCCTACGGCCAGGCCACCGAGCCGGGTCCGGTGTCGTCGCACTACATCGCCCACGGCCTGCAGGAGAACGGCGGCTCGAACCTGGTGACGAGCATCGTGGTCAACTACCGCGGCTTCGATACCCTGGGCGAGGTCACGGTGCTGTTCCTGTCGGTGGCCGGCGCGGGATTTGTGCTGCGCCGCCGTTCGGGCCAGCGCCGGGTGGCTCCGCGGCCGTCCAGCGAGTTCGTCCAGACCGGCGCGCGCATGCTGTTCGCGCCCATGGTGCTGTTCGGCGTCTACATCTTCGTCCACGGTCACCTGACCCCCGGCGGCGGCTTCCAGGGCGGGGCCGTGATCGCCTCGGCCGTGCTGATGCTGCTGCTGGCCGACCGCGACCACCACCTGCCCCACGGTTTCATGGGCTGGCTGGAGTCCCTGGCGGGCTTCGGCTACGTGCTGACGGGCTTTCTGGGACTGGCCATCGGCGGCTCGTTCCTGGCCAACAAGGGCGTGCTGCCGCTGGGTCAGTGGAACCGCCTGTTCTCCGCCGGCGTGATTCCGATCATCTACACCCTGGTGGGCCTGAAGGTCGGCACCGAGCTGAGCACCCTGCTGGACGTGATGGTGGACTCGGGCCGCGACCACGGCGAAGCCGACGCGCACGGCCAGAAGGGGGGTGCGGCATGAACGGGTTGACTCCCTCGACGCTGTACCTGGCCACGGCCATCCTGCTGATCCTCATGGGTCTGGCCGCGGTGCTGGTCAAGCGCAACCTGCTGAAGATGGTGCTGGGGTTGTCCCTGGTGGACACGGGCATCCACCTGCTCATCGCGGCCCTGGGGGCGCATCCGGGACGGACCGCGCCCATCCTGGACGACGCGAAATACCTGGCCGACCCGCATACGCTGCTGGCGCGCGTGAACCTGGTCGTCGATCCGGTTCCCCAGGCCCTGGTGCTGACGGCCATCGTCATCGGCGTCGGTGTTACGGCGCTGATGCTGTCCTACGTGGTGCGGCTGTACGCCCGGCGCGGCAGCCTGGACATCGGTGAAATCGGGAGGCTCAAATGGTGAACCCCATCCTGCTCGTCGCCGTCCCCCTGGGGGTGGGCTTCCTGCTGCCGCTGTTCGGCAAGCTGGGCCGCCCGGTGGCCGTGGCCGTGCACGGGGCGACCATACTCTTTACGACCGCTGTGGCGGCGCTGTGGCTGCCGGGCCTGATCGACGGCAGCACCGCGCCCCTGGACATCACCACCGGCGGGTGGTCCGCGCCCATCGGCATCACCCTGCGCTTCGGGCTGCCCGAGGCCGTGCTGTGCGTGCTGGCCGGACTGACGGCCCTGGCTTCGCTGGCGGCCCTGACCCCGCGCGAGGACGCCGAGACCGTGGGCCGTTCGGGCCTGCTGCAGCTGCTGGTGCTCACCGGGGCCTTCGGCCTGATCATGACCCGCGACCTGTTCAACCTTTACGTCTTCCTGGAGATCTCCTCCATCGGCACCTACGCCATCGTGGCCTTCGGGCGCGACGATTCGGCCCTGGAGGCGGGCTTCAAGTACATGCTCATCGGGGCGGCCGCAAGCACCTTCCTGCTGGTGGCCATCGCCTACCTCTACAAGTTGACCGGCACCCTGAGCCTGGTGAACATGCCCGGGCTGGTGCACACCGCTCCGGCCGGCGCCCTGGCCATTGTCATGCTCTTCCTGCTGGCGGGCATGGCCATCGAGCTGAAGCTGATTCCGGTCAACGGCCCGGCCCTGGACCTGTACGACGGCGCCGAACCCGGCGTGATGGCCCTGCTGACCGGCGCCACCGTCAACGGCGTGCTCTTCGCCTTCTGGAAGGTCAGCGCCCTGTTCCCGCAGGCCTGGTACCCGGTGCTGATGACCATGGGCATGATCACCTTCACCGGGGGCAACCTGATGGCCACCATGCAGGACCGGCCGCGCCGCATGCTGGGCTACAGCTCCAGCGCGCAGCTCGGCCTGCTGGTGTTCCTGGTGCCGCTGGTGCGCACCGGCGCGGTGCCCATGCTGGCGGCGGGACTGCTGCTGATCAACCACACCCTGGCCAAGTCCGCCTTGCTGTGGCTGGCCGGGGTGATCCCGGGAAAAACGCTGGACGACTGGACCGGCGCCTTCCGGTCCGGTTTCGGCGGCCGTGTGCTGCTGGCCGCGGGCATCCTGGCCATCACCGGCCTGCCGCCGTTCCCCGGTTTCTGGGGCAAGTGGACGGTCGTGACGAGCCTGGCCCACGCCGGGATGAACGGCTGGATCACCGCCCTGCTGCTCGGCTCGCTGTTCGAGTTCATCTACTACTACCGCTGGTACCAGCGGGTGCAGACCGAGGATGATTCCCGCACCGCCGCGCGTCCGGTGGCCGGTCTGTGGGACCTGTTCGGACCCGCCCTGTTCGGCTTGGGCGGCCTGGTCCTGGGCCTGGTGTGGACGGTGCGCATGACAGGGACGCCCACCGAGGCGGTGATCGTCATCGCGGCCGTGGGCCTGGTGCTGTTGCTGGTCAAGAACCTGCCTGCACTGGTGCTGAACCTCGCGGGCCTGTTGGGCGTGGTCGCGGCCGCCCTGTGGCTGGGCAGGACCGGGGCCCTGGCGCCGGACACCCTGCCGGGCCTGTTCCAGTTGCTGATCCTCGGCGGCGGCGCGCTGGTGCTGCTGGCCGGACTGTCCGGCGGCAGCGGAGCTTCGGGATCGGTGCCGGGGCTGTTCATGATCCTGGTCTCCTCGCTGCTCATGCTGGCCCGGGCGGAGACCCTGCTGCAGTTCTTCGCCGGCTGGGAGATCATGACCTGGTCCAGCTACCTGATCATCGGCCACGGCCGCCGGGGCCCCAAGCCCGCGAGCATCTACATGGTGTTCTCGGGCGCGGCGGGCTTCCTGGTCCTGGGCGGCATGATGGCCGCCATCGGCGCGGGCCAGACCACCCTGGCGGGACTCGGCATGTTGACGGGATCGGCGGCGGTGTGGGCCTGGACGCTGCTGGGGCTGGGCTTCCTGGTCAAATCCGCGGCCGTTGGCGCCCACGTGTGGGCGCCCGGGGCCTACAGCGAGTCGCCTGACCTGTTCACCCCCTTCCTCAGCGGCGTGATCAGCAAGATCCCCATGTTCGGTTTCATGGTCGCGGCCCTGCGCATCGCCGCGGGCAATCTCGCCCTGGTCACCGACGGGCTGGACCCGCTGTGGCTGCTCGGGGCGGTCGGGGCCGTGACCGCTTTCGGCATGACCCTGCTGGCGGTGTTCCAGGAGGACGCCAAGAAGCTGCTGGCCTACTCGTCGGTGGGGCAGGTGGGCTACATCGTCGTCGGCCTGGCCATCCTGTCGCCCCTGGGCTGGACCGCGGCGCTGTTCCATGTGGTGCACCACCTGCTGTTCAAGGGGCTGCTGTTCTTCGCCATCGCCGGGGTGATCATGCGCACGGGCACGCGCACCATGTACGAGATGGGTGGGCTGATCAAGAAGATGCCCCTGAGCTTCATCTCCACCCTCATCGGCATCATCGCCCTGTCGGGCGTGCCGCCGCTGGCCGGGTTCACCGGCAAGTGGCTGCTCTACCAAGCCCTGCTGGCCAAGGGCTGGTACTTCATCCTGGTGCTGGTGATGTTCGCTTCGGTGGTGGCCTTCGTGTACCTGTTCCGGCTGATCCACACCGTGTTCCTGGGTCAGCTCAAACCGCAGCATCGCACGGTGCGCGAGGTTCCCCTGCCGCTGGCTGTGACCCAGGTGCTGATGATCATCGGGACCATGGCCCTGGCGGTGTACCCGCAGGTGCTGCTGCGGCCCCTGGACGCCCTGGTCCGGGGCCAGTTCCAGGCCGCCGCGCTGACCTTCGACGGCACGGCCCTGGTGACGGCCACGGGCGCCACGTTCAACCCCACGCACATGATGGTGCTGGTGGTGATCCTGTTTGTGCTCATGGCCCTGGGCCTGCTGGTGCTGGGTCCCTGGCCGCGCAAGGTGGGCCAGCTGGACATCGGTTTTGCGGGCGAACTGCCCCCGCCGCCCCAGGAGCTGCACTACGCGGCCAACTTCGCCCAGCCCTACCGGCGGGCGTGGGCCCACCTGGTTCAGCCCCGGGTGATGCGCTTCTGGAACGCGGTCGCCGACGGCGGCGGCGGCGCGGTGGACCTGCTGCGCCGCATGTACTCGGGCAACGGCCAGACCTATGTCATGTACGCCGTGTTGCTGGTTGCTGTTTTGGCCCTGCTGGGGCCGGGAAGGTAGGACCATGGATCTGGCGTCCCGCATCGGATGGACCCTGCTGAGCTTCTTCGTGGCGCTCAATTACGGGTTCGTCATCAACGGCATCATCCGCAAGGTCATGGCCCGCATCCAGGGCCGCTTCGGCCCGCCGGTGTGGCAGCCGTACATCGACCTGGGCAAGATGGCCTTCCAGCGCAACTCCATCAGCCACGGCATCATGTTCTGGCTGGGTCCGGTGTTCCGCGCGGTGGGCGGGGTCGGCCTGTACCTGCTGATGCCCGTGGTCATGGGCGACCCGCGCCTGTACGCTTTCACGGACATGGGCGATCTGCTGCTGATGATGTACTTCATGTTCTTCGGCTCGCTGGGCATGGCCCTGGGCGCGGGCGAGGGCGGCCACCCCCACTCGCCCATCGGCATCAGCCGCGGCCTGAGCCAGATGACGGCCTACGAGCTGCCCTTCATCCTGGCGGTGGTGGCCCTGGTCGCGCAGACCCGCTCTTTCGACGTCACCGCCATCATGGCCGCACAGCAGGGCGGGGTTCTGCACTGGAACCTCTTCGCCAACCCCCTGTCGTCCATCGCCGCGTTCATCGCCCTGCTGGGCATGAACATGTACGCGCCGTTCAACATCGTGGGGGCGCCCACGGAGATTCCCGTGGGCCCGATGACCGAGTACCACAACGCCTACATCTCGTTCATGATGGTCGGCCGCAGCGCCTTCGCCATCGCCAAGACGGTCCTGTTCATGAACCTGTTCCTGGGCGGGGCGCACAGCGTCATCGAGGCCGTCGTCAAGATCTTCGCCATCTACTTCTGGACCGTGTTCGTCGGCGCGGTGTTCATGCGCTTCCGCGCCGAGCAGTCGGTCCGTTTCTTCCTGCGCTGGCCCGCGGCCCTGGGCGTGGCCGGCCTGGCCCTGAGCCTGTGGAGATGAGATGAAGAACCATGAACCGGACAAGCCCTGGGACCTGACGCGGTTTCCCACCATCCAGCCGCCCGCCGGCTCGCGGCCCCACGCCGACGCCGGCGACGCGACCTGCTTCCTGGGCGCGGAGGACCGCCTGCGGGCGCCCAAGCTGGACGAGGCCGTGGCCACCATCAAGAACTGGTTCCGGGCCATGAGCCTGAACGTGCTGGCCTTCGGCACTGGCTGCGGCGCCATCGAGCTGCGCCCGCTGGCCACCAGCCGCTTCGACATGTCGCGCTTCGGCATCACCGGGGCGCCCACGCCGCGCCAGAGCAACGTGTTCATCATCTCGGGCTACCTGGCGACCAAGACCCTCAAGCGGGTGATCCGCTGCTACGAGCAGATGCCCAACCCCAAGTGGGTGGTGGCCCTGGGTTCCTGCACCATCAACGGAGGGATGTACTGGGACAGCTACAACACCATCAAGGTGCTCGACCTGTACATGCCCGTGGACGTGTACATCTCCGGCTGCATGCCTCGGCCCGAGGCCCTCATCGCGGGATTCAGCTACCTGATGGACGAGATCAAGGCGGGCCGGGCCAACGGCTGGCACCACTACCTGGAGAACCTCGACTGGTACCGGGAGAACCAGAAGCAGGTCATCACCGACTGGGATCTTCCCGACTACAACTGGTAGGTGGACGATGTTCGAACTGAACGGAAACCCCAACGGACGCCTGCAGGACCACGAAGCGGTGCTGGGCGAGATCGCGCGCCGCTTTCCCGACGCGGCCATCAAGCCGATCAAGACCGACCTGGTGCGCATCGAGATCCGGCAGGACGAGCTGTTGCCCCTGCTGGGTTGGCTCAAGAGCGACACCCCCTTCGTGTCGCTGACCCACCTGACGGCGGTGGACTGGATCGAGGACGGCCAGTTCGAGCTGATGTACCTGCTGACCGCGCCGACCCTGCGCCGCACCCTGATGATCTCCATCCGCATCGACCGCGAGACCGCGACCGCCGACTCGGTCCATGGCCTGTGGTTGCAG
>JALUJS010000174.1 GCA_027056825.1 Candidatus Krumholzibacteriia bacterium
CTCCTTCTCCCAGGCCGCCACGGCGTTCATGGCCCTCTCCACGGTGCGGAAGGAGTCCGTGCGGATGTAATGGGGATCGAGAGCCGGCATGGAGCCGTCCGCCTCGGCGGTGGGATTCACCGGGACCGGGGCTTTCTCCACTGCGGGAGACCCGGTTTCCGGGATCGTATCCTGCGGGACGACAGCGACTGAATCCACGGTTGTGCCCCCTGCAGGCGTCACGGAGCCGACGGCGCGGGGATCCTGGTCCGGGTTCCCTGCGGGTCCCGGCCCATCGACTTCCGCGGTCACCTCCTGCCCGGAGACTGACCCTCCCGACACCGGGAACGGCATGAAATCGAGATATCCGTAGCGCCATGCGGCAACCACGGCAATGACAACCACGGCCACCAGCACCAGTACCCAGGTCAGTCTCCGGCCCGAACTTCGCCTGCGGGTCGCGTGCCGGTCTGGGCGCCGGGGCCGGGTCGGCGGGCGCTGCCCAGGCCGGGGCGAGGGTTCGGCGGGCACCGCGGACCGGGCTGCGGGGCGTTCCTCCGTGGTTGTCGGGGTAGCCGGCCCCTCCGGGACCGCGAACTTCTCCACGGCGATCTCCCCGGGTACGGACGCACTGCGGGTGGAGCTCACGTCACGGATTTCGACCCGGGACCGGCCGTCCACGAAGGCCGCCAGCAGGGCGTCGCCGGCCAGGGTGTTGACCACCCGGGGAACGCCCCCGCTCAACTCGTGGATCCGGTTGCAGGCATCGGCGGTGAAGACTCCCGGTTCCCCGCCGGCCACCTGCATGCGGTGTTCGATGTAGCCCCGCACTTCCTGGGGACTCAGGTGGTCGAGGTGGTAGTGGACGCGGATGCGCTGCCTGAACTGCGCGAGGTCGTCCCGGTTCAGGATCTCCAGCAGTTCCGGCTGTCCCATCAGGACGACCTGGACCGGCTGCCCGTCCCCCTGCCCGAGATTGGTCAGCAGCCGGATCTCCTCCAGGGCGTCGCGATCCAGGTTCTGGGCCTCATCCACCACGATCAGGACCCGTTTCCCCTGACGAGAGGATTCGATCAGGAACTCCTTGAACAGGATCAGCAGGTCGGATTTGTCCATCCCCGGAGTCATCTCCAGGCCGAAATCCTCGAGGATCAGCTTCAGCAGTTCCTTGCTGTCCACGCGGGTATTCGTCACCAGGGCGAAAACGAAATCATCGCTCAACCGGGACAGGAAGGACTGGATGGCCATGGTCTTGCCCGTGCCGATGGCACCGGTGATCATGATGATGGCTTCGTTGTTCTCCACTCCGTAGACGAGGTGGGCCATGCTCTCCTCGAAAGGAGCGGTGCGGTACAGGAAGTTCAGGCGGGGAGACAGGGCGAAAGGGTTGGTGACAAGGCCGAAGTGTTCAAGATACATGCTCCATCTCCTCGCCTCGGTACCCGAAGAGGATGCCGGCGCTCATGAAAAACAGGGTGTCGACAAAGGCGAAGAACCGGTAATCGATGGCCAGGCCGCCGACCCAGTATCCTACAAAGATTCCGGCGAAGATGGGAAGGAAATAGATGGCGAACGGATCGCCCCGGTTGCGCAGGCGGTATTTCCGGAAGACCTCCCGGATAATCAGGAAGTAGATCGTTCCCTGGAGGAAAAAGCCCACCAGGCCGTTTTCCGCCAAGGGACCGAGGTAGATGTCGTGGATGTGGTTGTGGCGGAACTGGGTGAACCGCACCGTGCCGAGACCGGGAACATCCACCGGCTCGATGTAGTCCTCCCGCGCCTGGCGGAAATGGAAATATCCCACACCCAGAATGGGATGGTCCCGGAAGATGCGCAAGGCCGTCACGGCCGTCCCCACCCGGGATCCCAGGGTATCCTCGTTCTCCAGCCGCTCCTGCATGAAGGTATCCTGCTGCAAGCCCAGGAAACCCACCGCCACAATGGGGGCGATGATCATCAGCGGGATGAGTTGCCGGAAATAGAGGCGCACACTGAAGGCCGAAGCAGCGGCCAAGGCCATGATGCCCGCCAACCAGGACCCCCGCGTGTAAGTAAAGTACAGGCCAGCGAAACCGAGACCCATGGCCAGCATGAAGAATATCTTCACCATGGGGTTCCGGGCCCGGGCAATGAAGTACAGGTGCATGGGCAGCATCATGCCGATGATCGTCCCAAACAGCGGCGCCTGTATGAACGGGCCCACGGACCGGCCGAAAAAGTGCTCCTTGTTATAGATGATGGTCTTGGGCCAGATCAGCCAGGTGATGTGGAACTTCTCCGCCACGGCGGTAACGTCGTAATAAAACAGGAGGATGATGAATACCACCATCAGGACATGGATGCGCTTGCGGTCGGTAATGATGTTCTTGGTGAAAAAATAGGCCCCGTAAGGAATCAGGGTGCTCTGAGTCCAGGGGTTGAGAAATATCGAGTCCTGAATGAAAATCCTGGCCAACTGATACAATGCGAAGGCGGCCATGACCAGGTCAAGAGTGAACGGCCCCCGGAAGCGCCGGCCTTCGGCGACGAATTTTACCATGAAGACGCCCAAGAGCCAGATCATCAGCAAACGATCAAGGAAGAGATCGGGCAGGATCGGGGTCCGAATAGCCACCAGGAAGCGGAAGCCCCCCACGGCCAGCACCCAGACCATGAGGGGCACCATGAGATTGCGGAAAGAGACGAAGGCATAGAGCGAGCCGAAGAAGATACCGGCCAGGGCGACCACGAAAAGATGTGCTCCCAGCCTTTCCAGGAGCACCTGGCTGACGGCCAGGGACACCACGAAGGCGAGGAATACTCCCGCTCCCGATATGATACGGGACGAGGTGCGGGGATCACGCCAGAACCGGTTTTCCGCAAGGTCCCTGCCGGCGCTCCGCATGGCTAATCAGCCTTGGAAATGCTGGCGAACACGGGCAGCTTCTAAGAGCTTTCGACATCCGTGGGACCGTAGATGCGGTGGTCAAGGCTCTCGACGACGAAGGCGATGACGATCCCCAGGGCCAGGCTCAGGAAGACGATCATCACGAAATAGACGACCGTCTTGCCGCCGGAGATGATCATGGTCAACTCGGGATCGGTGAGAGCGGCCACGGAACTGACTCGTTCGTCAGCCATCTCGCTCAGGCGCACCTCGCCCAGCTTGCCCTGCAGATCCTCGAGCAGGCCCCGCAGGGACTCGATCTGGACGTCCACCAGGCTCACCCGCTGGTAGACCTCGGGTCCGGAGCTGTTCTTGCGCTGGAGTTCCTCGATTTGCTCCTTCAGGATACGTTCCCGGCCCTTGAGGGTTTCCAGTTGAACGGACAAGCTCTGGACGTAGGCCTGCTCCTCCTTGCGCAGCCTCTCCAGGGCCTCGTTCAGCATCTCCCGCTTCCTCCGGGCCGGAGTGCTCTGGGGAGTGTTGACCGTAAGGACGCTGTTGAGCTGATCCTCGTACTTGCTCACCATGTTGCGCCAGTAGACCAGGGTGTTGGACCGGCTTTCATCCTGTCCCATGGGAAAATCACGAGGATCCCCGTCCAGATATGACGATAGCACATCATACTGGGCCTCGATGGACATCCGATCGGCCTGGGCCTTGTACAGATCGCTCTTGATCTCCGCAAGCTGCCCGGACTGATAGCGGAGTTCGTCGGACAGGCTGGAATAGCCGTGCTCGCCGAGAATCCGGGCCCGCAAACCGAGCAGGGAGTCGATCTGGGCCTGGACGAGATTACTCTGCTCCTGGTAGTAAGCGATGGCCCTGGGGTTCTTGCGCTCGTGGATCTGGTACTCCACGAAGGCGTCTCGCAGGGCCCCGACACACATCAGACTGATACGCGGGTTGGTCGAGGAAAAACGGAATTCAAGGATGCTGGACTCTCCCACGACCGAAACATCCAGCCCACCGACCAGGAATTCCTGCAGGTCCTGGGTTGTTTGCAGTCCGACCAGGTTGGGATCCAGTTCCCTGATGACAGGGATGCTGTCGGCGAGCGTTTTGGCGGCGTCCTCGGCCACCGGCAGGCTCATGGCGATGTTGAACAGGGTACTCAATTCCCGGTCATAATCGGGATTCCTGCCGCCGGGATTCCACTTGGGAAGATCGACCTTGGTCAGGTCCACGACGACCCGAGCCGCCGCCGTGTACGAACCCGCCTGCCTGAAAAGGGTCAACCCGCCGATCAGGATGATGGGCACGGCCACCGCCAGGATGATCCATTTCCGTCTAAAGAGGACGAAGACCACATCCCGCAGGCTTGTCCCCCGCGGGTTCTGCCCCCCGGCGGGACCATGGCTGTCCGACAAGAG
>JALUJS010000175.1 GCA_027056825.1 Candidatus Krumholzibacteriia bacterium
GCGCGACAGGAAAGGCGTTCTCGGATTTGCTCGGTCAACGTACCGCACCGGGTACGCCTCCCTCGCAAATCCTTGCGAGCCCCTTTCCTGTCGCGCTGTTTCCTCATCCTCGCTACGCTCCTTCATGAATAATTCGGGTTAATGGGGTCAAAGATCAAATGGCTGGCGCCCCCCGGGGGATCATTTGATCATGGTCAAGCGACCGGTGGCTGTATTGTTTCCCGCCTCGAGGCGGTAGAAGTACGTCCCGCTGGCTGCCTGCCGACCCGTGTCGTCCCGGCCGTCCCATCGGGCCGCGTGGCGGCCCTCTTTTCTTGCCTCATGGTTGATCAGCGTCCGAATGAGGCGGCCCTGCAGGTCGAAGATCCGCAGGGTTACGGCTTCTTGCCGCGGGAGAGCAAAGGCGATGGTCGTCACAGGATTGAAGGGGTTGGGGCTGGCGGTATGGAGGATGACGCCCGCAGGGCGCGCATCGGGCGTTTCATTTCGAGTCTCCCACCCTCGGACGATCCAGCCACGCAGGTTGCCCGCCGCGCGGGCCCCCAATTTCTCGAACGGGAACTCATCCGAGTCCACGATGACGGTATCCCCCAGGCTGGCGGTCACCCGGTAGGTGTAGTTTCCCGCCGGAGCGCCGGGGGGTACATCCTGAACAATCCCCGTGCGGGTGTATGCGGAGGCCGCAGGGATGGTCTGGCCGGGATAGCTTTGCACGGGGTACACCGTGCCGTCGGGCAGGACAGCCTCGATGGCGATGTCGGCGATGATGTCGGTCTGGGTGTTGTTCTCCAGGTAGGCATCGTACTGGAAGACCCCACCGACATCAGGGATCACGATCACCGAATCTACCGGGGTCAAAGCCAGGACCAGATCCGTGGCCCCGGTGGCGAAAGGGGCGTAAAGCACCTCGGCGCGGATATTGGGATCGTCATGGCCGTCCAGGATCAAGGCGTCGATCTGGGCCGGGTCCGTGGTTCCCCAGTAGTTGCCGCGGAAGTCGTGGCGGACATCCCCCGATGAGGCATATTGTATGCATGTAATGGAAACATCCCCCGGCCCCTTATACAACTCACAACTCCGTACTAAAGCCGGCTTACACCTGTCCAAGTTAATGACACTAGTGCTTCCGCCCCGAAATATGGAGTTGATTGAAGACAACTGGCCTTCAGTGTCCACAGAGACCGCAAAAACATCAGCTTCGACATCACAATCAACAACCGAACACTGAGAACCTACCGGTGCCAAAGCTATACCCACAACCGCTAAATCATGAAAGCTGCATCTTTGAACAGTCGCCGATGCTCCGCCTTCCATCTGCATGCCTACATTTCCATTTAAAAACTCACAGTCCTTTACCAAAAGGTTCTGGACATATTTTACCTCTAGAAATGAATCATCAAATGTGCAGCCCGCTATCTCCATACTTTCCCCACTGCCCATCAAACTAATCCCTTGAATATGTGAGGTAAATGTTGAATTAAATACCCCCCCTCCTTGGCCAATGGACCACCAGATAATCCCTCCAAGGTTGTTGGTAAACAGGCAATTATTAACCGACAAAACTGCTTCAATGGCGAATATTCCATCAAAGTAATTCTGAAACGCAATCCTCTCAACTGTGATCGAGGCTGGTCCCAAGTACACCAATCCCTTTGGGGATTGGCTATTCCACATTGTTGAATCTGAACCGATAATGGTGAATTCAGGCCCGGCTCCTATCACCGTCAGGTTATCGACTTGAACATAGGCCCCGACCTCAACCCAACCGCCGTTACCCGGCAAGTAGTAAAGGTTCCGCTCTTCGTAATGCCCCGGGCCGATCAAAACCGTGTCGCCTGCAGCCGCGGCATCCAGTGCAGGCTGGATCGTGGCGAAATCTCCGCTGCCATCCCTCTCCACGTGCCAGGTCCTGGCCGCTGATGTCCCAGCCAGGGACGCCAGCAGCAAGGCAACAAGCGGCATGAGCAGGAATCGATTCATGGAATCAGGCATGAATACCTTCAATGTACAGAGCCAACAGGGCCCGCCTCGGGCACAGATGCGCCATGGTAAGATCTTTTGTCCAGAAAACCTCAAACCCCCACACGTGTGGGGTTTTGCATGGCATGAACCATGATCCCACAAACACCCCCCAGCAGGGGGCGTTTTGTCCAAAACACCCTCTATTTGCGGAATAACGCCCGAAATCAGGCATATTGATCCCCCGGGGGGCGATTTTTTGAAAAAATTCTCAATTTATCGCGAGACAGGAGCACCGAAACCGCAGGGGGGCGAGGTTGTCGGCCCGGCCTGTGAAGGTTCAAACTCAGCCGGAATCACCGCTTCCGCTGGCCGGATTCGGCGCCTGTGTGTTAGCTTGACCTTGCAAAGACATCCCGCCGGATCAGGCGGAGGTCCCATCGCAGGATACGAACGGCCGCTTCCCGAAAGGCTGCCAACCGTGGGCAAGAAACTGTTCCGCAACGTGGAAATGCTGCTGGCGGAGATCGACGCCTCCGAGGGCAACGAGAAGATGCTCGAGGACATCGTCCACCTGCTGGTCGAGAGCGATGACATGGTGGCCCTGGGCATCGTCAGCGGGCGGCTGTACCGCGAGCGGGAAAACGACTACGAACTGATCGTCTCGGTCAGCGGGCACGGGCCGGGCATCACCGGCAAGACCGTCAGCAAGGACTACAAGGTGGTCCAGGAAATCGAGCGGCACCGGTTGTACGTCATCTCCCCCGAGACGCCCGGTTTCGACGCCGAGCTGGAGGCCCAGTTCAGCGACGTGGACTCGGCGGCCATCCTGGTGGGGCGTGATCCGGCCTACATCCTCAGCCTGGGCATCCGGCATCACGGCAGCGAGGACGAACTGCTGGTGCTGCTGGAAACCCTGCGCGCGGCCGTGGGCATGAAGCTGCGCCAGCAGGCCCTGGCCTCGCAGATGAAGCAGGCCGGCGAGATCCAGGCCTCGCTGCTGCCGGCGCACATGCCGGAGCTGCCCGGTTTCGAGATCGCCGCGGTGACCCGGCCCGCCGAGGAGGTGGGCGGCGATGTCTACGACGTGCAGAAGGTCGAGGAGGGCGTGCTGGCCATCATGGTGGCCGACGCCAGCGGGCACGGGCTGCCCGCGGCCCTGCAGGCCCGCGACGTGGTCATCGGCATGCGCATGGGCCAGACCGAGAACGAGAAGATCACCGCCGCGGTGCGGCGCATGAACCGCGTGATCCACGGCAGCGGCCTGACCAGCCGCTTCATCTCCATGTTCTACGGGGAGCTGGAGGACACCGGCAACTTCATCTACGTCAACGGCGGCCATGTCCCGCCCCTGGTGCTGACCCCCGGCGGCGAGGCCTTCGAGCTGAAGACCGGCGGCCCGGTGCTCGGCCCGCTGCCCGACGCGGTGTACCGGCGCAACTACGTCAACCTGCGGCCGGGCGAGGTGATGGTGATCTTCACCGACGGGGTCACCGAACGTGAACGCACCGACGGGCCGGCCGACTCGGACGGGCGGCGGGAGTTCGGCCGTGAGGGCCTCATCGATCTGGTGTCCGGGATGCTGGACCGTCCCGCGCGGGACATCGCACGCGCGGTCATGGACGAGGTCGTGGCTTTCGGAAGCGGCAGGCCCCTGGAGGACGACGCGACGGTGCTGGTGATCCGGCGCCTGACCGCCGAGGACTATCCCCCGGCCGAGGGCCTGGTCCGGCTGGGCGGGCCCCACAGGCGGTAGAGGGCCACCCTCCAGGTCTGCGGCTCGCGCAGGCCCACGCCGCGGATCTCGCAGGTGTCCAGCAGTTCGAAACGCACCCCGTGGACGGTGCGGCCGGCCCAGCGGGGAGCTCCCTCGCTGCGATCGATGAAGTAGTCCGGCGGCCCGCCGTCGGGATGGGCGGGGATGTCAAGCCAGGCGCCGCTGGTAACCATGTCCTGAAAACCCATGTCCTGGCCTACGGCCAGGACTTCGGGACTGACCAGTCCCATGAGGTCCAACACCCGGCGCTCGCTGGCGTAGCCCACCGCCCCGATGTCCAGGGCGGCGATCACCGCGTCCGGCGGGGTGTTCCCGCGCAACCACTCGCCCATGCCCAGGTAGCACTCCCTGACGCCTTGCGGAAAGAGCCGGGCGTGGGGCATCACCTGCCCGGTGAAGATCCAGCCGTTGACCAGCAGCGTCGCGGCGGCGCAAACCGCCAGCACGGACACAGCCAGCGTGCGCCCCCGCGGATTGCCGGCGCCCAGGACGCACAGCACGCGCCGGACGATCACCACC
>JALUJS010000176.1 GCA_027056825.1 Candidatus Krumholzibacteriia bacterium
GCCTCCCTCGTCTATTTCCGGGGCGTGACCCTGGGGCTGATGAACGGACTGGGGGACAAGCTCACGGAGGTCCTGCTGGCTCTGGGTTGAGCGTTTTCCGGCCAGCGGAGGCCGGTTTCCAGACAAGGCATCGGGTTCAGGGAAGGAGGTGAGTCATGGCGGACGGACCGGGCGGAGAGAAAACACAAAAAGCGACATCCAAACGGAGGCAGGAGGCACGGGACCGGGGAGAGGTCGCGCGCAGCCAGGAGCTGAACAGCGCGCTGGTCCTGATCACCGGCATGACCATCCTGCTGACCGGCGGCGGACACTTCGCCCGCGTCCTGGGCCGCAACGCGGCCTACCTCTTCGCCGAAGCGCCCAACCTGGCCCCGTCGAACCCCGGCAACCTGCGCCTGCTGATGTCCGGGAATATGGAGGTCCTGGTCGAAGCCCTGGCGCCCCTGCTGATCGCCCTGATCCTGGCGGCGCTGCTGGTGAACTTCATGCAGGTCGGCTGGCATGTCAGCGCCAAGGCCCTGGAGTTCAAGACGGACGTCCTGAATCCCATCGGGGGCATGAAGAAGTTCTTCAAGAAGACCGTTTTCTTCGAGCTGGGCAAGAATCTCCTGAAGATCACGCTCATCGGACTATTGGCCTATGGCGCGGTCACCGCCCTCATCGGTCCGCTGCTGGGGGCGTCGTTGTTGCCCCTGGAGGGTATCGTGAAGCTCGGGACGGGCGCCTTCTGGAAGCTCATGCTGCGCCTGCTGGCTTTCGCGGTGATCCTGGGCATCCTCGACTGGACATGGCAGAAGTACCAGTACGAGGAGAACCTCAAGATGACCAAGGAGGAAGTGAAGCAGGAGCACAAGGACATCGAGGGTGATCCCCAGATCAAGGCCAGGATCAAGGGCCTGCAGTACAAGATGGCCCAGCAGCGGATGCTGGCCGATGTCCCGGGCGCCGACGTGGTGGTCACCAACCCGACCCACTTCGCGGTGGCGCTCAAGTACAACCCCGGCGATCCGGCGCCCGTCGTGGTGGCCAAGGGGGCGGACGAACTCGCTGCGACGATCAAGGACATCGCCCGCAAGGCGCGGGTGCCCATCCTGGAGAACAAGCCCCTGGCGCGGTCCCTGTACCGCCAGGTGGAGGTCGGCCAGGCCATCCCCGACAGCCTGTTCCAGGCCGTCGCCGAGGTGCTGGCCTACGTGTACCGGTTGAAGAAGGCCTAGGCAAAGGAAGCGTAGCAGGTGCAACAGGAAAACGTCATCAATCGGGACCTGATCCTCTCCAACAGCAACGTCATGAGCGCGGTAGCGGTCATGACCGTGCTCGGCCTGATGGTCGTGCCGGTCGCGCCCATGCTCATGGACCTGATGCTGACGTTCAACATCGCCTTCTCCGTCACCGTCCTGCTGGTGGCCCTCTACCTGAAGGAGCCCCTGCAGTTCAACAGCTTCCCCTCGCTGCTGCTGATCATGACCCTCATGCGGCTGTCGCTCAACGTCGCTTCCACGCGGTTGATCCTCAGCAAGGGGGCGGCCGGCCAGGTCATCCAGAGCTTCGGCGACTTCGTGGTGGGCGGAAATTACGTCATCGGCGTGATCGTCTTCATCATCCTGGTGATCATCAACTTCATGGTCATCACCAAGGGCAGCGGCCGCATCGCCGAGGTCGCGGCGCGCTTTACCCTCGACGCCATGCCCGGCAAGCAGATGGCCATCGACGCCGACCTGAACACGGGCCTGATCACCGAGAAGGAGGCCCGCCAGCGCCGGGACGAGATCGCCCGTGAGGCCGAGTTCTTCGGCGCCATGGACGGTGCCAGCAAGTTCGTCAAGGGCGACGCCATCGCCGGCATCCTTATCACCGTGGTGAACATCGCCGCCGGTTTCATCATCGGCATGATGCAGATGGGCATGTCCGCGTCCGAAGCCCTGGGCCGTTTCACCGTGCTGACGGTGGGCGACGGCCTGGTCAGCCAGATTCCCGCCCTGCTGATCTCCACCAGCGCCGGTCTGGTGGTCACGCGCACCAGCGGGGCCCTGAACCTGGGGCAGACCGTGACCCTGCAGGTCTTCCGCCAGGCCAAGGCCCTGTACCTGGCCGCCGGCGCCATCGCCATCCTGGGCCTGATCCCGGGGCTGCCCACCGGCCCGTTCCTGTTCTTCGCCGTGGCCACGGCCATCGGCGGACGCTTCATGAGCCGGCGGGTGCGCAACTACGACAACAGGCAGGAGGCCGCCGAACAGGCCGCCCTGGAGGCCGAACAGGAGGCGGCCGCGGAACCGGACGGGATCCGGGGTGAGGAACTCTTCGTCCTGGACCGCCTGGAACTGGAGATCGGCTACGGCCTGATCCCCCTGGTGGACGACAAGCGCGGCGGCGACCTTCTGCACCGGGTGGGCAATATCCGCCGCCAGGTGGGATCGGAGCTGGGGATTTTCATCCATCCCATCCGCGTGCGGGACAACCTGCAGCTCGGCGCCCAGGACTACGTGATCAAGCTCAAGGGCGTGGAGATCGGTCGGGCCGAGCTGAAGCCCGGCAAGTTGCTGGCCATGAGCACGCGGCCGGACGCCGGCGAGATTCCCGGCGAGAAGACCGTCGAGCCCGCCTTCAACCTGCCGGCGGTCTGGATCGAACCGGACGCCAAGGCCGATGCGGAACACCAGGGCTACACCGTGGTCGAACCGGCGGCGGTGCTGGCGACCCATCTCTCGGAGATCATACGCAGCCACGCGGACGAGCTGCTCAGCCGGCAGGACGTCAAGGAGATGTGCGAGTCGGTGCGGGAATTCGCCCCGGCCCTCATCGAGGACCTGGTGCCGGACAAGGTGCCGTTCAACACGCTGCACAACGTCCTGAAGGCGTTGCTGCACGAGCGGATTCCCGTGAAGGACATCATCACCATCCTGGAGACCCTGGCCAACTACACCGGGACCGGGATGGGAACCGACTTTTTGACCGGAAAGGTGCGCGAGGCGCTGGCCCGGTCCATCACCGCGCTGTACTGCGAGAGCGACGGCAGCCTCAACGTGCTCTCCCTGCATCCGGGGACCGAACAGGTCCTGCTGGAGTCCGCGCGGCAGAGCGAGCAGGCCCAGGGGGTGGCCCTGGATCCGGCCTTCACCCGGGATTTCCTGGGCCAACTGGAGAACCTGCTGCGGGCAGCCTATGCCGCCGGCAAGCCGCCGGTGCTGCTGGTGCCCACACCCATAAGGATTTTCGTCAAGCGGCTCGTCGAGCCCACGTACCCCAACCTGGCCGTCCTCGGCTACACGGAAGTGTCCTCGGCGGCCAAGGTGCAATCCACAGGAACGGTGGTAACTCATGCTGCAGGCAAGGAATACACGGCGGCCGGTTGAGCACGGGCCGGAAGTGGTCACCGCGCTGACCCTCAAGGAGGCCTACCGCAAGGTGCGCCTGCTGCACGGCAAGGACGCCGTGATCAGCGGGACCCGCACGGTGACGGTGGCGGGACAGGACGGTCTGGGCCAGCGCAAGCTGGTGGAGGTCATCGTCGGGGGTTCCGCTCCGGCGGCCATCGGTTACGGCCGGCCCGACGGTCGGCCGGCCCTGGCCGCCCGGGTGCCGCGGGAACAGGCTGACGACCTGGTGCGCGAACTGGATCGCATCGACGCCCTGGTTCGCGAGGTCACGGCGGAACTGGCGGCCCTGGAAACAGAAGAACCCCGCGGTGATCTGCCGGCCGGCTTCCGGATCCTCGGTGAGGCGGGCGCGGGGCAGGACACCCTGGAGCGGCTCCTGCAGCGTTTCGAAGCGACCGGTTCGGGAAACCCCGACCCGGGCGGACTGCGGTCCTGGCTTGCGGGACAGGTCAGGGCCGCCGACTGCGATTGGGACGGGTTCTTCGGTTCGCACGCCTTCCTGGGCGCCGACCGCTCCGTGCGGCAGGACCTGGTGCTGGCCACCTGCGGCCGTTTTCGCGCTCTCGATCGCAAGCTCCTGCTGCTGGTGGCTTTTCCCCAGCACGAAGGCGTCACGGCCCGCATCCAGCAGGACGCCGCCCGTCACGGCTATGACGCGGCGGTCATCCGGCGTCCGGAGCAGCTGCTTACCTGCGAGCAGCATTTCGCTGACTATGACGCCGTCCTGCTGGAGATGCCCGATCTGGACGACCCGCAGCTGACGGGCAACCCGGGAGTCCAGGCCTGGTTGGCCCACACCCCCGCCGGCCACCGACGCCGTGTGGTGCCCCTGGCCGCGGCCCACGCGCCCAGGGAACCCACAAGGTGCCGGTG
>JALUJS010000177.1 GCA_027056825.1 Candidatus Krumholzibacteriia bacterium
GTTGAGCTTCAGGTAGATGCACCCGTTGGGGGGCACGGTCAGACCGCCGAGGCTCAGGGTGAAGGGAGTGACGGACCAGGCCGGCGCCGGATCGGCCGTTTCGGGTGAAAAGAACGTGGATCCGGAAATCGTCGAGAAGGTCAGCAGGGCCGGGTCGATTTCCACGGTCGGTGATTCGGCGTAGGCCAGGTTCACGCCGTTGGATCGGTCACCGTTGTTGAAGACGGCCAAATCGTAGGACACCGTCAGGGAGGTCACCGGAACGCCCGTCAGATTGCGATACCCGAAGACGAAGAAGCCGGGGGTCAAATCGGTGGGGCTGGGGGAGAAGCCGAGAGCCGGACTACCGGCCGGGTTGAAGGCGTAGACGCCTCCCACCTGGACACCGCCCGCGGACGGGCCTCGGGCATAATCCCCGGATGTTGCAGAGTCTCCGAAACGCATGGGCACGGTTTCGTCGCTTACGCCCTGCACGATGATGCCATCGCTGTCCAGTTGGCCGGCCGAGGGATCGGCAGAGAATCCCGCCCCGGTGTAGTTGTTGAAACCCAGGGTGACCGCCACATCGACATTGTTGACGGGGATCCCGAATACACGCAGCTCCGTTTCGAAGGCACCGATGTCACAGGCGGAACCGCCATCGCCGTCCCCGTCGATAGCCCGGGGAAATCCCGCGCCGCGCTGATCCTCGGAGTAGGTCGCGCAGGCGGTGGGGTCGCCGGCGTCGATGGCCTGGCTGCCCAGCAGGAGAGCCATGGTCTCGGTGGGACCTCCGTTGTCCTGGAGGGGCCCGAGCCTGGGGTCGAGGATGCCGGTCATGTCACCGGCCTGGGTGAAGACCCCGGTGTTCGTATCTCCGATCAGGTTGTAGCCGCCGGAAGTCACCGTCGTCGTCTGATCCACCTGGATGTCCGCATTCCCGGAAACCGCGGTATTGGCGCTGACGATGCAACTCTCCACATAGGGGGGGAAGCCTTTGGTATACAGGCCGCCACCCTCGTTGGCGGAATTCAGGCTCAGTGTGGATTGGCCGAGGTGCAGACTGGAACCGGTGTCATAGATGGCGCCTCCCTGGGTGGCCGCGACATTTCCCGCCAGCGTTGCCAGGGTGAAGGACGCACCACCGGAGGTGTAGACCCCGCCTCCCGTATTCCCGGTGGCCTGGTTGCCGGATACCGTGGAGCGGATCACGGAAATGGTGCTTCCCCCGTTACCGCTGTTGTAGATACCGCCTCCAGTAGAGGCCTGGTTGCCGGAAATCGTGCTGAAGCTGCAGGAAATACTGGAGCCGGTCGTGCTGAAGCAACCCCCGCCGAGGCCGGCGCTGTTGTTGGCGACGGTGCTGTAGTTGATCAAGATGGCGCTGGTGGATCCGTTGCAGTAAAGACCTCCACCGTTGTTGGTGGCCGAATTGCCGTAGACCTGGGACTCGTAGAGCACCAGGACGCCTCCCCCGTAGCTGGCCGCGCCGCCGCCGGTATCGGTGGCGGTATTGCCCGTGACGGTGCACTGGTACAGACTCAGGTCACCCCAGTTCATGATGCCGCCGCCGTCGCCTGCGGCGCCGCCGGTCAGGATCAGTCCCCACAGATCCACATTGGCCCCTCCCAGAACCTCAAGCACCCGGCTTGAGCCCTGGGCGTCCAGGGTGATGCCCAGTCCGGTGCCTTCAATCACGAGGTCCTTGTCGATGGTGATCTGTCCGGCGGTCATCAGGAAGGTGCCCCCGGACAGGGCCGGATCGAACCTGATCGTGTCCCCGGGTGCGGCGCAGGCGATCTCGTAGCGCAGGTGGCCGGGGAGGTTGCTGTCGGTCAGGGAAGTGACCAACTGGGTGCAGGCCGGATCGAATTCAAAGGCCCCGATGTCACCGGTGGCGATGCCCTGCTGGGTGCCGTCGAGGGCGCGGGGAAAACCGGATCCCCGCTGGTCATAGGGAAAAAGGGCGTAGATGGTGGCGCTGCTGCCGTCCAGGGCCGGGCTTCCAACCAGCAGGGCCATGGTTTCGGTGGGCCCACCGTTGTCCTGCAGGGGGCCGACCATGGGGTCGAGCACGCCGAGCTGGTCGGTGGCGTTCCAGGTGACGCCGTTGTTTTCCCCGATCAGGTTGTAACCCAGGGAGGTCAGGGGGTTGCTGAAGTTGTCGAAGTCGGCGATGGCCGTGAAGGCTGTGTTGCCGCTGACGATGGTGCCCCCGATGGTCATGGGCGCCTTCTTCATGATGCCGCCCCCCTCGAGGGTCGCGGTGTTGCCCACGATGGTGCACTGCTTGATGGTGGCCGTGCCGGAATTGGCCGGATACCCGTCCCCGTGGTGTATCCCGCCACCGTTTTGACCGGCCGAATTGCCGGTAATCGTGCACTGGAAGAGTTCCATGTCCCCTTGGACGAAGATCCCGCCCCCGTCGGTCAGGGCCACATTGTTCTTGAAGGTGCTGCTCTCGGTATGGCTGGTCCCGCCGGTGGTGTTCTGGGTGAACAGGGCGCCGCCCCGGTCGGCCTGATTGGCGTCGAAGGTCGAACGGGAGAGGGTCAGGGCCCCGTTGCGATGGATCACGGCGCCTCCCTCACCTGTCAAGGCGGTGTTGGCCCGGAAGGTGCACAGGTCGGCGGTGAGGGTCCCGAGATTCAAGAGGGCCCCGCCATCGGCCGTGGTGCTGTTGGAATCGAACAGGCTATTGGTGATGGTCATATCGCACCCTGTGGCATTGCTGAGGGCGCCGCCACCCTCGCCGGAGTTTCCGGTAAAGGTGCAGTCGATGATGTCCATGACGGCCCCGGAAATACTGTTGTTCAGGGGTGCGCCACCGGAGGAATCGTTGTTCTGGATGGTGCAATTGGTCAGGATCATGGTCCCGCTGTTGGTGGCGGCCGAGCCGGGGCCACCGGTATTGCCGTCGAATGTGCAGTCGGTGACCGTGGTGGTTCCGGACCCGGCGGAGGAATAAGCGTTGTAGAGGGTGCACCCTGATGTCACCGCGTCGGCGCTGTTGCCGGAGAAGGTGCACTGGGTGAAGGCCGCGTCAGCCCCCACGATGTAGATCCCGCCCGTGAAACCGTTGCTGGAGGCTCCTGGCACGGCGCGGTTTCCCGTGACCGAGGTCCGGGTCATTTCCAGAGTACCTTCACTGAATATGGCTCCCCCGATGCTGCTGAGGGTCGTTGTCGAAGAGGCGGTGTTGCTGTCCACGAAGGCATCGGTGAACACGGCCAGTCCGTTGTTGATATAAATGCCGCCCCCGCTGGATCCGGTGTTGCGCCGGATATGGGTGCGCTCGACGACAAGGGTGTCGCCGGTACTGGAGGCATAATAGATGGCTCCACCGCTGCCGTCGGCGGTGTTGTCCTCAAGGATGCAATCGAAGAAGCGGAGGGTGGTGGCGCTGGACCCTACGACGGCTCCGCCATCCCCCACGGCGGCATTGCCTCTCAGGGTGCAGTCGGTAAAAGTGGCTTCTCCGCCGAAGATCGACACAGCCCCCCCGTTGGAGGTCGGGGCGGAAGTCTGGCCACCGGTGAGGGTAAGATTGATGAAGGCCAGGTTGGGCCCGCCCTGGGCATGGAGGAACCGGGAATTCCCCTGGCAATCGATGGTCAGTCCCGAGGAAAGGTTCGCGGCGGTGATGGTAATATCCCCCCCGCTGAAGATGATGTAATCGCCCTGGGTCCAGTTGATGGTGCCCCCATCCAGGGCCGGCCGGAACACGATGGTGTCATGCCCGTTGCCCGCGGGGCTGCCGTCCACGGAGATATCGTTGACAGCAGCCTCGAGGGCCTCTCTCAGGGTCACCTGGCCATCAACGGTCATGTTGTCGGCCAGGGTGTCCACGGGGATGATCGTGGCCCACGCAGGACAGGCGGCGATCATGATCATCATGATTCCGGACAAAATAAACGGGGTTTTCCAGGGCAACATGGTTTCCCTCCAGTCTGACGGGCAAGAATGAACCGGGAACATAAATCTATTAAGACAAATTATATCACAATTACAGGTGTTTTTGGGGATATTTTTTCTGCAAGCTGTTGATATTTTACAAGTTAAAAATCAAAACTCAATTAGACCATGTTCTGCAGCTGGACCCATCTTGGCCCTGCGGGCGAAATTCGGATGTGATCCCCGGGCCAGGCCCGTATACTCGACCCGCGGAATCCTCATCATGGATCACGGAATCCTGACCGGGACGGTATCATGGGCGAATTCACCTGGCTGGACATCTTCTGGGCCGCCG
>JALUJS010000178.1:0-2397 GCA_027056825.1 Candidatus Krumholzibacteriia bacterium
CAAGGATTTGCGAGGGAGGCGTACCCGGTGCGGTACGTTGACCGAGCAAATCCGAGAACGCCTTTCCTGTCGCGCTGTTAACCATCCGCAGTAGCTCCTTCATGAATAATTCGGGCTAACCCCTCCGACCGCAAGTTAGGACTTTGTAAATCCCGCGGCCTCCCGGGGAATTCGGTGCAATTAACATTTTCCTAACATTCCACAGGTAATTTGCTAACACGGGAAACCTACCGTGTGACCCGCATGATCCGGCTGGCCGCGTATGGCAGCCATGTCCCGAGCAAAGGAAGGATGCGATGAACCGCACGGCTTTGAAATGGGTTTTCACGCTGACCTGCACCCTGTATCTGTCCACGGTGGCCCTGGCGCGCGTGGTGGTGGATCCGGCCCTGCCGGACTACCAGCCCCGGGCCAAGGTGACCGGCAAGATCAAGAGCATCGGCTCGGACACCATGAACAACGAGATGGCCCTGTGGGCCGAGGGTTTCCGCGGCTACCACCCAGGCGTGAAGGTCGAGGTCGAGGGCAAGGGCTCTTCCACCGCCCCGCCGGCCCTGATCGCCGGCACCAGCACCTTCGGCCCCATGAGCCGCAAGATGAAGAGCAAGGAAGTGGATGCTTTCGAGAAGAAGTTCGGCTACAAGCCCGTCCAGCTGCGGACCAGCATCGACATGCTCGCGGTGTACGTGAACAAGGACAACCCGATCACCGGCCTGACCCTGCAGCAGGTGGACGCCATCTTCAGCAAGACCCGCAAGGGCGGCTACCCGACCGACATCCGCACCTGGGGCGACCTTGGCCTCGGCGGCGAGTGGAAGGACAAGCCCATCGCCATCTACGGCCGCAACAGCGCGTCGGGCACCTACGGCTACTTCAAGAAGCACGCCCTGTTCAAGGGCGACTACAAGGACGAGGTCAAGGAGCAGCCCGGCAGCAGTTCGGTGGTCCAGGGCGTGGCCTCGGACAAGTACGGCATCGGCTACAGCGGCATCGGCTACCGGACCTCCGACGTGAAGGTCGTGCCCCTGTCCGCGGAGTCCGGCGCCGACGTGGAGTTCATTCCGGCCGAGCCCGCGAACGCCTATTCCGGTGATTACCCCCTGGCCCGGTTCCTGTACCTGACGGTGAACTACAAGCCCGGCGGCAGGCTGGACGACCTGCGCGCCGAGTTCGTGCGCTTCGTGTTCAGCAGGCAGGGCCAGGAAGTCGTCGTCAAGGACGGCTATCTGCCGGTGCCGGCGGCCGTCGCCCGCCAGGAACTGAAGGCCGTGGGGATCGAACCCGGTTTCTAGGAAGCAGGACATGACCAAGGAACGGACAACCGAGTCCCGCAGGAGCTTCACCGGTCTGTCGTTCGGCAGGAAACCCGCCAGGCGGGTCCTGCTGGCCGACCGGTGGGCCGCGGGAATCATCAAGGCCAGCGGCGTCGGCGGGATCATCGCCGTGTCGCTGGTCGGCCTGTTCCTGCTCTATGTGGCCCTGCCCCTGCTGTTGCCCTCCCACGTGGAGCCGCTGGAGCACCTGCCGGCCCCTGAAGGTCCGGCGCGGGTCCTGGCCCGCGAAATGGACCGGTACGGACTGATGGCCTGGAGCCTGTTGTCCGACGGCGCGGTGGTGGTCAGGGAGCTGGGATCCGGAGCGGTGCTGGAACGGGTGAACGTCGGGGCGGACGCTCCGCTGACCTGCAGTTCCGGGGCCGGGGAGGCCGGTCTGGCCATGGGGCTGGCCGACGGCAAGGTGATCATCGGCGGTTTCGGTTTCCGCGCCGAATTCCTGCCGGCGGCAAACGAGCCTACCGCACTGGACAGTCTGGCGCGGGGCGAGTCCCGCCCCTGGGGGCGCGGCGTGGCGACACGGACGCCCGAGGGGCAGCTGCGCGTGATGACTTTCGCCCTGGACGCCCAGGTCCCGTTGACCGTCAGCGACACCACCCTGGTGGCCATCGACATGACCGGCTCCGGTTCCGGCTACGTCCTGGCGGCCGCGGACGCCGGCGGTGTTCTGCACTACCGCAAGCTCAAGGTCCGCACCAACATGCTGACCGGCCGCAAGACCCTGCGCAGCCGCGGCACGGACTTGCCGCTGGCCGACTGCGGCATCCGTGATCCGCACACCCTGGCCGGCCTGAAGATCAACGACACCGGCCGCGAGATCATCCTGGTCACCGACGCGGGCCGGGCCATCCTGCTGGAGGAGCGCGACGGCGAACTCATTCCCCAGCAGACGACGAACCTGGTGGAGGGCCGGCCCGGCGCCCGGGTCACGGCCCTGGGCTTCCTGGCCGGGCATGTTTCCCTGGCGGTGGGAGACAGCGAGGGGGGCATCACGGTCTGGTTCCCCGTCGAGGGCGAGGAGGGACGCCCCGCCCGCCTGGCCCGGGCGCATGTGCTGGAACCG
>JALUJS010000178.1:2407-4206 GCA_027056825.1 Candidatus Krumholzibacteriia bacterium
GCATGCGGGAACGGCGGGATCCGGTCACCGCGCTGACCGGATCCCGCCGTTCCCGCATGCTGGCCGCGGGTTACGCCGACGGCACGGTGCGCGTGATGAATGTGACGGCCGAACGCGATCTCGGTACCGCGGCGGCAGCCGGGGAGGCTGTGCGCACCGTGACCCTCTCGCCCCGGGAAGACCTGCTGCTGGCCGGAAGTCCGGCGGGCCTGTCCCTGCTGCGGGTCGATGCGCCCTACGGCGAGGTGAGCGTGAAGACCCTGCTGGGCCGCGTGTGGTACGAGGGCTATGACCACCCCGAGTACGTATGGCAGTCCAGTTCGGCCTCGGACAGCTTCGAGCCCAAGATGAGCCTGGTGCCCCTGATCTTCGGCACCCTCAAGGCCACCTTCTATTCCCTGCTTTTCGGCCTGCCCCTGGCCATCCTGGCGGCCCTTTACACCAGCGAGTTCCTGCCGCGGCGCCAGCGCTCCCGCGTCAAGCCCGTCATCGAGATCATGGCCAGCCTGCCGAGCGTGGTGCTCGGCTTCCTGGCCGCCCTGGTGGTTGCGCCCCTGGTGGAGAAGGTCGTGCCCCAGGTCCTGGCCGTCCTGGTCCTGACTCCGGGGTTCGTGCTGCTGGGCGCCCATCTGTGGCAACTGCTGTCGCGGGACGCGGCCGCCCGCCTGGACCATCTGCGGCCGTTGGCCGTCCTGCTGGCCATGGGGGTGGGGCTGGCGGTCTCCTGGCGCCTGGGCCCGGTCCTCGAGGGCACTTTTTTCGGCGGCGACATCAAGCTGTGGCTGGACGGTCAGACCGGGACCGGCGCGGCCGGCTGGGCGATCCTGCTGTTGCCGCTCAGCGGCATGCTGGTGGGGTGGTTGAATCTCATGTACGGGGACGGGTTCATCCGCGGCCTGGACACCGGCTGGTCCCATCGCCAGGTGGCCCTGGCGGACCTGGGGCGGTTCGCGGTTTCGGCGCTGGTGACCTTGGCGCTCGCCTGCTTCGCGGGCTGGCTGCTGGACGCCGCGGGCTGGGATCCGCGCGGATCCCTGCTGGGCACCTACGTGCAGCGCAACGCCCTGATCGTCGGGATCGCCATGGGTTTCGCCATCATCCCCATCATCTACTCCATCAGCGAAGACGCCCTGGTCTCGGTGCCGGACCACCTGCGGGCCGCGAGCCTGGGCGCGGGGGCCACCCCCTGGCAGACGGCGGTGCGCGTGGTGATCCCGCCGGCCATGAGCGGTCTGTTCTCGGCGGCCATGATCGGTCTGGGCCGCGCCGTGGGTGAGACCATGATCGTCCTGATGGCCGCGGGCAACACGCCCATCATGGACGTGAACATCTTCAACGGCTTCCGGACCCTGTCGGCCAACCTCGCGGTGGAGTTGCCCGAGGCGGTCAAGGACAGCACCCACTACCGCGTGCTGTTCCTGGCGGCGCTGACCCTGTTCGCCATGACCTTCGTCCTGAACACCGCAGCCGAGGGCGTACGGCTCCATTTCCGCGGCAAGACCAAGAGGTTGTAATGAACGGCAAACGGCACCGTTCCCGACGCGCGATCTCCCTGCTGGCCAGGGGCGAACCCATGGTGTGGCTGGCGGGCTTCGGGCTGGTCACCGGCCTGGTCATGGTCACCGCGCTGGTGGTCCTGGTCTTCTGGCAGGGCCTGACGACCTTCTGGCCGCGGCCGGTGGTGGAGATCCACACCCGCGACGGCGCCGTGGCCATGGGGGAGGTGACCCGGCAGGAGGACTACCGGCCCGAGCCCGGCCTGGCCGAAGGGCTTGACGGCGATACGGCCCGGGCGGTGC
>JALUJS010000179.1 GCA_027056825.1 Candidatus Krumholzibacteriia bacterium
CCGCGGTGGAGCGAGTACTATGACCGGGCGGTGGAAACGCCGGCGTTGGGCAGGAACCTGAAGCACGAGTTGAAGATGGCGTACTGAGGTGGGCAAAAAAGGAAGCGGGCCGGGAGTGAACCCGGCCCGCCAGGGGAAAAACACAATTTCGAGGGCACAACTAGAAGTTCACGATGCTCTGGATGTAGCTCCAGATACCAGTCTCAGGATTCGGACCAACCCAGTCCTCATCAGCCGAGAAGATGCCCAGGCCACCCTCGATGCTGAAGGGACCGTCGACCTTCTTGACCGCGAAGTCGAACTCCGTGCCCAAGGCGTTGGTGCCGTCGGCGCGGTCCTCGGCGGTCTGGAACAGGTGGCCATCAAGCTTGACACCCCAACCGCCCTCGAAGGGGTAAGCCAGGCGCAGGGCGATGTCCATCAGGCCCTCGTTCAGGCCGCCCACGAAGTAATCCATGTAGCCGTTCCACTTGTGACCGGTGTACAGGAGGTTGTTGAAGGTTTCGACCTCGTCGGTGGTGGAGGCGTCGTCGCCGCTGGTGTAGTCGAACAGGCCGCTGACCTTGAAGCCGTTGTCGAAGGTGGTCCCGATCTCGGCGTTGACCAGCAGACCGCTGTAATCCATGTTGTCATCGCTGCCGGTCTGCAGGGCGAACATGGCGTCGTAGAACCAGGTGTCGGCGAAGGTGCGGTTGCTGTAGGCGCCGAAGGTCCACAGGCTGTAGTTGGCCATGGAATCATCGACCAGGTAGTAACCGAACACGTCGAAGCCCTGCTCGGCGAAGTTGAAGTCGAAGACGTAGAACATCGGGTCCATCAGGCGGTCGCCGTTGGCATCATCGGCGTTGTTCTCGGCCAGCTGGAAAGCAGCGCCGATGAAGTTGATGTCGTCGCCAAGCTTGCGGCCGAACATCAGACCTTCCTCGGTCCGCCCGATGTTGTCCCAGCCCACCGGGCCGACCAGGCGCTCGTTGTGCAGGGCCACGGACATGCGTCCGGCCTTGACCCAGCCCTTGTCGCAGGGCTTGTACCACAGGTAGGCCTGGTGCACGCCGGTCTCCTCGAGGCCGGTGTTGTTGTTGAAGGCCATGGTCCCGGGGTTGGCGCCCAGGTAACGGGAATCCTGGAACTGCACGAACACGCCGGCGTCGGCGCTGGCCTTGGCCTTGATGTTGACGCGGGTGCGCAGCATCTGCATCCAGTCGGCGTTGACGCCGTCGACGAAGGACTTGTCACTGATCTCCATGCGGTAACGGGACTGACCGGAAATGGTCACGTCGGTCGTGTTGGAACCACAACTCTGAGCGGCGGCGAGGGCCGCGAAGGTCGTCATCATCACGACCACCAGGAGCAAGCACAGGTACCTCTTCAAAACGATCTCCTTTTCGTCAAGACAGGGTGCCCACCGGAACTCCGATAAATATCCTCCGGCGGCCGGATCGAAGCCAAAGGGTGGCGCTCGAGATCCCACTTGTAAACAAAAATTTTCAAATAATGAAATTCCATTTTCACCGGCACTCCCCGAGCGAATACACGGGCCAGGCAATAACTGCTTGCCCTGACTGAAATCACTGCGCAGGGGAGAAAAGGGGACCCCGTTATCCTTTTTATTTCAAGAGGGTCAGCTTCGCCGTGGCCGCGCCCGCGGCGGACTCGACACGGCAGAAGTAGGTGGCGCTCGGCACGGTCCGGCCGGCGTCGTCGCGACCGTCCCAGCGCACCCGGTAGTCGCGGGCGGCGGCTTCCTGCCCCGCCACGAGGGTGCGCACCACCCGGCCGGTCACGTCGTAGATCCTGATGCTGACCCGCCCGGGGCTGCTCAAGGTATATTCCACCGTGGTGGTGGGGTTGAAGGGATTGGGGGCGACGCGATCGATGGACACGGCCTCCGGCGCTGCAGGGGCGTCACCCACGCCGGAGATGACCCCGCTGCCGAACAGGAACTCGGCCCACTCCGGGTGGTCGATGAAGGGATTGCGATTACCCTGGTAACCGTAGACGATGTCGTTCCGCCGCATCTCCTTGGCGTCCACCGGGTCGTCCCGGTTCCATTCCAGCAGGGCGGTGATCAGGCCCATGTAGGCGGTCCCACCCTCGGTGACCTGGATCAGGGACTGGTTGTCCGTCAACACCAAGTCCAGTTCGCCGGACGCGTCACCCTCGTAGCGGACATCCATGTAGAACATGGCTCGGGCCACGTCCCCTTTGCGCCCCTGCCAGGTCTCCCAGCTGTCCGCATCGTAGAGGTTGGTTCCGCTTTCGCCGTTGTAGGTGTCGGCGGGCCGGCTCGTGCACCCGGCCAGGCAGTCGTCGTAGATTTTGTTGCCCCGGGAGGAGTTGTAGGAGGAGTCGCAGAGGAACAGCATATGGCAGTCCGTGTACGGAACCCAACTCGTGCTCGGATAACCGTAGCTGTTGGGCCAGGTGTGTTCCCGGTTGTAGTAGTCGTTGCCTCCACCGAATTTCACGTAGGAGCGGTTCTTGTACACGTCCAGGATGTGGCCGCTGTCCAGGGGATCCTCGTCGGCCTGCTCCAGGATGTCCCAGGTGTCGGTGGATGAGGACGTATAGGGATAGACCGTGTGGTGGTCGATGACGGCGTGCAGCGTGGCGCGGCATGCGGCCGGACTGCTCAGATCGACGGTATCGTAATACCCGGCCGGGGCATCGGCCAAGGCCGCGGCGGCCAGGAAAATCGCCAGGAACAGGACAAACGGCAACACGGGACGGGAGGACTTGAACATGGTTCACCTGTGTGTTGAAGGGCCGGGAATCGCAGGACCTCTATAATGATAGCACAATTGCGATAGAAATTCCAAGAACAGCTCAATGGGCCGCAAGATAAACCAGGGTGGCGCCCCCGCCGCCCTGGTCGGGGGCGGCCTCGGCCCAGGCCGAGACCCGGGGATCGGTCTTCAGGCGCTCCCGCAGGTGGTCCCGCAGGCGGCCCGTGCCGTGGCCGTGGATCACCCGCAGCACCTCCAGCCCCGCGGGGATGGCCCGGTCGATGAGGCGGTCCAACAGCTCCCAGGCCTCCTGGCCCATCATCCCCCGCAGGTCGATTTCCGGGGACACCGCCGGAGCGTCCCCATGCCAGGACCACCCCCCCGCGGCCCGGTCATCCTGCCCGGCGGGTTCGCACTGGTCCTCCAGCGGCAGGACCGCGGACCGGTCCAGGGTCAGACGCAGGTTGTCCGCCAGGGCCACCAGGCGCTCGCCCCGGACCTCGACCACGCGGCCGATGAGGTTCAGGTGCGGAATGCGCACCCGGTCCCCCACCACGATGGGGACCGGGGGCCTGTCCGGCGTCACACCGTCCGGGACCGGAGGCGCAAGGTTCTGCAACTTCTCGCGCGCGGTACGGACCACGGTCCTGTCCGCCCCGGTAGAACGGATCTCGCGCACGGCGTTCTCGATGGCCCGCCGGCCCTCGCGCGCCAGTTCCTCGGCCTGCCGCCGGGCCTCGGCCAGGATCTTCTTCTTCTCCTGGTCGATCTTGCGCAGGCGCTCCTCCAGGGCCTGGTTCCTGGCCTGGAAATGGTCGCGCTCCTGCTCCAGGCTCGCCCGGACTTCCGTCAGTTCCCGGGAGCGCCGGTCCAGGTCCGCCAGCAGTTTCTCCACCCGGACCCGGTCGGTGCCGGCCCGGGCGCGCGCCCGTTCCAGCAGGTCCGGCGGCAGCCCCATGCGTTCGGCGATGTCGAAGGCGTGGCTGGTGCCCGGATCCCCTACGCGCAGGGTGAACAAGGGCCGCAGATCCTGCTCATCGTAGTCCATGGCGGCGTTGACCATGCGCGCGTGGTCATGGACCGCGGCCTTCAGAAGCCCGAAATGGGTCGATGCCAGCACCCGCGCCCCGCGCGCCACCAGGTCCTCCAGCACGGCGAAAGCCAGGGCCGTACCCTCCTGGGGATCGGTGCCCGTGCCGATCTCGTCGCAAAGGACCAGGGTGGCCGGATCCGCCAGTTCCAGGAAGCGGGCCAGGTGGTTGAGGTGGGCCGAGAAGCTGCTCAGCGCCCGGGAGATGGACTGCTCGTCGCCCAGGTCCGCCAGCACCCGCCCGACCACCGGCAGCACGGTATCCTCCCGCGCCGGCACGTCCCAACCGCACCAGGCCAGCAGGCAGAACACACCCACCGTCTTGAGGGCCACCGACTTGCCCCCGGCGTTGGGGCCGCTGATGACCAGGGC
>JALUJS010000180.1 GCA_027056825.1 Candidatus Krumholzibacteriia bacterium
TCCCACACCTTGCCGCCGGCCAGGAAGTCCAGCCCGAAGGGATTGAGGTCCGCGTTGCCCGGGGTCGGCGCCTGCACGAGATGGCAGGCAAAACAGAGATACGGCTGGGTGACCGGCAGCTTGGACATCTCGAATTCGGTGGCCACGGCCGGATCCGCGGTCACCAGCACGCCGGCGGTGCATACGCCCGCCAGCAACAATCCGCCTGCCCGTACCCAGCCAGCCATCGTCTCCATGGGGAATCGAGATCCGTGCCTCGATCCCTGGTTATCCATGCGGTCGGGGCTTTCACGGCCCATTATACCCCCCACCGCCGGGGACCGTCAAATGCCGCTCCCGTGGGAAATTCCGCGGGAATGGGCCTCATCCGGCGCTGTTGGCCTCGATCAGGGCGTCGATCCACGCCAGGATCTCCCGCCTTCCGGCGCCCAGGACCGCGCTGGTGGGGAAGAACGGCGTGTGCGGCGCGACCTCCAGGCCCGCGACGATCTCGCGGTAGCGCACCTCGCGCCGGGTCGTGCCCACCTTGTCGATCTTCGTGACCGCCAGCGCCTGCGGGTGGCCCGATTCCCGGATCCAGCCGCACACCTCCCGGTCCAGGACCGAGGGCTTGTGGCGCGCGTCCAGGAGCTGCAACACTGCCATGGGGCGGTCAGCGGTGGCCAGGTAGGCCTGGAACAGGCGTCTCCAGCCGGCCCGCTGCTCCTTGCTCACCTTGGCGTAGCCGTATCCCGGCAGGTCCACCAGGTAGAACCGGTCCTCCACCAGGTAGTAGTGCAGCAGCCGGGTCTTGCCGGGCTTGCCGCTGGTGCGGGCCATGCCCGTCCGCCCCAGGACGTGGTTGATGAGAGAGGACTTGCCGCAATTGCTGCGCCCGATGAAGGCGAACTCCGGCAGGACGACCTGTGGCCGCCCCTTCAGATCGGGCGTGCTGGCGACAAGTTCGACCTTCATCCGGCCTCCCGGGCCGTGTCCGGGACCAGGGCCACCGCGAGCACCTCGTCCATGGTCTCGACCAGGTGGACTTCCAGCTTGCGCCGGATGGAGGCCGGCAGCTCGCGGTAGTCCTTCTCGTTGTCCCTGGGGATGACCAGGTGGCGCATGCCCGCCCGCATGGCGGCCACCGCCTTTTCCGGCAACCCCCCAATAGGCAGCACCCTGCCGCGCAGGGTCACCTCCCCGGTCATGGCCACGTCCGACCGCACCGGCTGCTCCCGCAACAGGGACACGATGGCGGTGGCCATGGCGATGCCGGCGCTGGGTCCGTCCTTCGGGATGGCGCCCTCGGGAACGTGCAGGTGGACCTGGTTGTCCTTGAACCACTCCGCGGAGACCTCCCGGCAAAGCCCGCGGGCGTAGCTGAGGGCCGTCTCGGCGGACTCCTTCATCACGTCCTTGAGGTTGCCGGTGATGGTCAGCTTGCCGGCGCCGGGCACGCTCGCCACCTCGATCTCCAGGATCTCGCCCCCGGCGGGGGTCCAGGCCAGACCGGTGACCACCCCGACCTCCGGCTCGCGGTCCACGGTACGGCGCCGGAACTTCGGCACCCCAAGGTACTTCGACACCGACCGCGCCGTGACCTGCCCGGGAAAATCGCCTCCGGAGGCGCGAATGCGCGCGACCTTGCGACAGATGCGCCCGATCTCCCGCTCCAGGTTGCGCACCCCGGCCTCACGCGTGTAGCCGTCGATGATGGCCTGGAAGGCCGACCGGGAGAACCCCGCCCAGTCCCGCACCCCGTTGCGCTTCATCTGGCGGGGGGCCAGGAAACGTTCGGCGATGATGAGCTTCTCGTGGTCGAGGTAGCCCGGCAGCCTGATGATCTCCATGCGGTCCTCGAGGGCCGGCGGTATGGTGTGCAGGCTGTTGGCGGTGGTGATGAACATCACCTGGGACAGGTCGAATTCCACTTCCAGGTAGTGGTCGCTGAAGGTGGAGTTCTGCTCCGGATCCAGGACCTCCAGCAGGGCGGCCGCCGGATCGCCCCGGAAGTCCGAGCCCATCTTGTCGATCTCGTCCAGCAGGAACACGGGGTTGCGCACCCCGACCTTGCGCAGGGATTCGATGACGCGCCCCGGCTTGGAGCCGATGTAGGTGCGCCGGTGCCCGCGGATCTCGGCCTCGTCCCGCACCCCGCCCAGGCTGATGCGCACGAACTTGCGCCCCATGCTGGCGGCGATGCTCCGGCCCAGGCTGGTCTTGCCGACTCCCGGCGGGCCCACCAGGCAGAGGATGGTGCCCTGCATGTTCCGGGTCAGCTTGTAGACGGCCAGGAACTCCAGGATGCGCTCCTTGACCTTGTCCAGGCCGTAGTGGTCGGCGTCCAGGCGGGCCTGCACCTTGGCGGTGTCGATGCGGTCGCGGGATTTCTTCTTCCAGGGCAGGGCCAGCAGGGTGTCCAGGTAGTTGCGCACCACGGTGGCCTCGGGACTCATGGGCGACATGCGTTCCAGGCGGTTCAGCTCGCGCCGGCAGATCTCCGCCGCCTCGGCGCTCATGTCGCTCTCGTCGATGCGCCGCGCGTAGTCCTCGATCTCCCCGTCCTCGTCCTGGGTGTAGCCCAGCTCCTTGCGGATGGCCCGCAGCTGCTCGTTGAGGTAGAACTCGCGCTGGTTGCGGTGGACCTGGGTCTGCACCTCCGAATCGATCCGCTGCTCGATCTCCAGGATCTCCAGCTCGCTGGCCAGGACCTGGTTGATGCGCGTCAGGCGCTTCTCGAGGTTGGGCTCCTCCAGCAGTTCCTGCTTCAGGGGCACCCGGCCCAGAATGTAGGCGCTGATGGAGTCGGCCATCTTGCCGATCTCGTCCAGGTTCAGCACCGAGAGCAGCACCTCGTCCGGCAGGCGCTTGTTCAGGCGGACGTAATCCTTGAAGCGTTCCTTGATGGAGCGGCTGAGGGCCTCGATGCGGGGGCCGGCGCTCAGCTCCTCGCGGACCGGGGACACCTGGGCCTCCAGCATGCCCGGAGCCTCGCGGATCTCCTCCAGGTGCACGCGGGCCACGCCCTCGACCAGGATCTTCAGCGTGTCGTCGGGGGTGCGGATCACCTGCAGGACCTTGATGATCGAACCGACCCGGTGCAGGTCCTCCGGGGACGGCTCCTCGGTCTCCGGGTCGCGCTGGGCCGTCACGCAGAGGTACTTGTCCCTCTCCATGGCCGCCTCAACCGCGGCCACGGAGCGCTCACGGCCCACCAGCAGGGGGGTGACCATGTAGGGAAAGACCACCACGTCGCGTAGCGGCAGCAGCGGGAGGCTGCGGGGCAGGACCAGTTCCTCCCCCTCCCTGTAGACCACGAAACTGTTGGCGCTCATCGTTCTCCTTCGGCCCCGCAGGGCGACAGGCGCACACCCAGGAAACGGCCGGCGGGATCATGAAACGTTGTGACGGGGATGCGGTCAGGCTTCCTTGATGTCGGCCGGAGGATCGCCGAGCACGCGTTTGGGCTCTGCGCCGTCCTGGACCACGTCCCTGGTGATGATAACCTTGCGGACGTTGTCCTGGGAAGGGGTCTCGAACATCGTGCGCCGCATGACGCTCTCGAGGATGGAGCGCAGGCCGCGGGCGCCGGTCTTGCGTTCGATGGCCAGGTCGGCGATGGCCTCCACCGCGGCGGGCTCGAAGACCAGCTCGACGTTCTCCATCTCCATCAGCTTCTGGTACTGGCGGATCAGGGCGTTGCGCGGCTCGGTGAGGATGCGGACCATGTGGTCGCGGCTCAGCTCGTGCATGTAGGTGACCACGGGCAGGCGCCCGATGAGCTCGGGAATCAGCCCGAACTTCATCAGGTCCTGGGGCTCGACCAGGCTCAGGAATTCCTCGCGTTCCTCGCTCCGGGTGAACTCCTCCTCGCGGGCGAAACCCAGCACGTTCTTGCCCACGCGGCGCTCGACGATCTTCTCGAGACCCTGGAAGGCCCCGCCGCAGATGAACAGGATGTTCCGCGTGTCCACCTCGAGGTACTTCTGCTGGGGATGCTTGCGGCCGCCCTGGGGCGGCACGTTGGCCACGGTCCCCTCGAGGATCTTCAGCAGGGCCTGCTGGACGCCCTCGCCCGAGACGTCGCGGGTGATGGAGGGGTTGCCGCTCTTGCGCCCGATCTTGTCGATCTCGTCCACGTAGACGATGCCGCGCTCGGCCGCCTGGATGTTGTAGTCGGCCGCCTGCAGCAGGCGCACCAGGATG
>JALUJS010000181.1 GCA_027056825.1 Candidatus Krumholzibacteriia bacterium
ATCTTGGCCTGCATCTGCTGGGCCTGTTTCATGAGCATGCGGATATCCATGATGTTTCTCCCGGCCCCAACGGGCCTCGTGTCCCTTGCGGCCGCTTTCAGTCGGCCTTGTCTTCCCACTTGTCGCACTCGCCCTCGGGCAGCGGCGCCGCGTCCATCATCTCCACCAGGCTGCCCAGGACCGGATCGTTGGCGCAGGCCTGATCGAGCTCCTCGCTGCGGGTCGGTGCCACCTCGCGGCGGATATCCTCGCGCACGGCGGCATCTTGACCGCGATCGCCCAGGACCAGCTCCACCTTCACCGGACGCTGCCACAGCCGCGTGGCGGTCTCGGCGATCAGGCCGCACTCCTCCCGGATCATGCCGACCTGGAACTCCTTGTCCGCGGCGAAGGCGATGACCAACCTTCCGCCATCCTCGTCCATCGCGGGCAGTCCGTTCATGAGGCAGGCCCCCACCCGGGGCGCCTTCTGCATCAGGACCTCGATGAGCCGCGTCCAGCCGGGCACCGTGTCCGCGGCCGCGGCCGCAGGGGTCGCGTCCGGGGCCGGGACCGGTGGTGTCGCCGGAGCCGAGGGAGTCACGGACGCACTGCGCGCGGCCGAGGCCGTGGCGGCGCCGCCTCCACCGCCGGCGGGAGCCCGTCGCGGGGCGGCGTCACGGGCCATGCCGGCGCCGCCGGGAGCCGCTCCGCCGGCCGCCAGGGCGCCCAGGCGGTGCGCCAGGTCCGACAGCAGCACCCGCGATTCGAAGCGCGTGTATTCCACCACCGCCGCCTCCAGCAGGATGCGCGGCTGGGTGCTGCGGTGGATGCGTTCGAAGTGGCCGCTGGCGCGCTCGATGAGCGCCAGCAGGTCCTGCTCGCTGAAGCCCTCGGCCTGGGCGGCGAGGCGCTCGAGCTGATCGGCCGGCAGATCCACCATGCGCCCCAGGTCTCGGTCGATCTTCAGCAGCATGAGATTGCGGAAATCGGTGACGATGCCGCGGGCGAAGGTGCCCAGGCTCTGTCCGGCCCGGGCCAGGTCGTCCACCAGGGCCAAGGCCCGCGCGGGATCCCGGGCCAGGATCGCGTCGTTCAGATCCAGGTAGATCTCGCTGCGGATCAGCCCGAAGGCCCCCACCACCGCCTCCTCGGTGACCTCCTTCTCGCAGGTGGCCAGCACCTGGTCCAGCAGGCTCAGACCGTCGCGGAGGCTGCCCTCGGCCAGGGAGACCAGCAGCCGCAACGCGCCGGGTTCGAGGGACACGCCCTCGGTGGCGGCGACCTCGGACAGGCGGCCTTCCAACTCCTCGCGGCTCAGCAGGCGGAAATCGAACCGCTGGCAGCGCGACAGGATGGTGCGCGGGATCTTGTGCACCTCGGTGGTGGCGAAGAAGAAGAACACGCGGGCCGGCGGCTCCTCCAGGATCTTCAACAGGGCGTTGAAGGCTCCCTTGGAGAGCATGTGGACCTCGTCGATGATGAAGACGCGGTTGCTGCCCTCGCTGGGCGAGTACTGGGCCATGTCGCGCAGTTCGCGGATGTTGTCCACGCCGGTGTTGCTGGCCGCGTCGATCTCCAGCACGTCCAGGTAGCTGCCCCGGGCGATGGCGCGGCAGCTCTCGCACTTGCCGCAGGGGTCGCCGTCGGTGGCGTCCGGGCAGTTGATGGCCTTGGCCAGCAGGCGCGCCACGGTGGTCTTGCCGCAGCCGCGGGGTCCGCTGAACAGGTAGGCGTGGCCGAGCTTGTCGCGGCGCACCGCCGCGCGCAGGGTGTCGGTGACGTGGGCCTGGCCCACCACCTGGGCGAAGGTCTCCGGCCGGTACTTGCGGGCAATGGCTTCGTAGGACATGGCGCTCCACGGGCTGGCTGCGGCCGCGCCGCACAGGCGGGCCGGGCGGAACATGCTGCGCGAACGCGGTCCAATGTACCACGCCGCGGGCCCCGGGGCCACGGGATCCTGTGCTGGGCGGGGAAAAGGCGGGCCAGGCTGGCGGCGCACACGTCGAAGGGAACGTACCGCTGCTACTTTCCAGTCCTGACGGGGTTAGTGCTCCGGCGTCACACCGGGCCTGGCCCATCATGCCCACAGCCGGTGGCCGCGGGTGAATGTGTTGGTGGAGATGAGCGGGCTCGAACCGCCGACCTCCTCGTTGCGAACGAGGCGCTCTCCCAGCTGAGCTACATCCCCACGATAATGTATCGGACCGTCGTCCGCACCCACCGGGCCGTGCGGACAGCATCTGGCGGAGAGGCAGGGATTCGAACCCTGGGAACTCCGAAGAGCTCAACGGTTTTCGAGACCGCCCCGTTCAACCACTCCGGCACCTCTCCACGAACCTGTTGCCGCTGGCGGAGAGGGAGGGATTCGAACCCTCGGTACCCGGAGGCACACACGATTTCCAATCGTGCCGATTAAGCCACTCTCGCACCTCTCCACCGGACAGGGCGAGCAATATAGCACCCGTTTCCGGCAAAAGCAACCGGCCCGCAAACCGGGGATTTACCCCTCCGCGGGGCCGGAATTCCGCTTTCCGACGAAGAAATCCTGCAACAGGGCGGCGCACTCGCCGGCCAGGATCCCGCCGGTGACCTCCAGGGCGTGGCCGTAGGGATTCCCGTCCAAAAGGCGGGCCTGCGAGGACACCGCCCCGGCCCGCGGATCGGGCGCACCGTACACCAGGGCGCCCAGCCGCGCCAGCAGGAGGGCCCCGCTGCACATGGTGCAGGGCTCGAGGGTCACGTAGAGCGTCGCCTCGTTCAGGCGCCAGTCGCCCAGGGTGCCCGCCGCCGCGCCCAGGGCCAGGATCTCGGCGTGGGCGGTGGGATCGGGCAGATCCTCGACACGGTTGGAGCCGCGGCCCACCACGCGCCCGCCCGCAACGACCACCGCGCCGACGGGCACCTCGCCCCTTGCGGCCGCCTGCCGCGCCTCCACCAGCGCCAGGCGCATCCAGTGTTGATGTTCCTGCAGCTGCTTCTCCGGCGTCATGGCCGCTCCAGGGGGCAGACCTTCACCGCCACGTTCCCCGCCAGGTCCACGACCTCGATGCGCACGCGGCCAGTGGACGGCTCCTTTCCGTTGACCGGAACGGTCACCCGGAACTTTTCCCGCGAACTGTCGCAGACCCGGTCCACCGGATCGATCCGGACGCGCCGGTCCTCGTCCTGGACGAGCCAGGCCGCAGCCAGGGCGCCGCCCTCGTCGCCGGCGGTGAAGGAAAGTTCGGGGGCTCCCTCGCGCCCACGGACCCTGCAGTCGGTGATCCGCGGCGGGGTGTTGTCCACCGTCAGCGGTCCGAAGACGCGGGAGGCGGACAGGCTCTGCCCGCCGGGATTGTCCGGTTCGTCGCTCACGGTCAGGCGCACCGAGTACACCCCGTCCGGAACCGTGGTGGTGTCCCAGGCCTCGAGCTGGTTGTCCCGACCCTCGGCCACCGGCAACCAGGGGCCGTCATCTCCCGCCCTGGCTTCCAGCCTGTACTCGAGCCGGTCCCCGTCCGGATCCCGCGTCCGCCAGGTGAAGACCATGATCCCCCGGCCCAGGCGCGCGCGCCGCACAGGGTCCGGTCGTTCCGGCTGTTCCTTGCGGCTGAACTCGGCCTTCAGGCCCCCGCTGAAGGTGCGGGTCAGGTTAGGGTTGCGCGACAGCATGCCGCCGTTGCGAACCGCGGTGACGCTTTCGCGCCTGAAGGACGCGATGACCGGCGCCCGGTTCCCGCCCCAGGCGCTGACCGACACCGAGGTGACGCGCAGGTCGGCGGCGACGTCCGGCGCCCATTCCGCCCGCCACTGCAGGTAACGCGACGGACCGGGATCCAGGGCGTGATCGGCGTCGGTCCAGGACCCCGACCAGTCCGACCAGCCCGCGTCGGGCACCGCGCTGCCACCGGTTCGCACGGACCAGCGCAGGGCGCTTCCGGCCGAATGGCCCGCCCAGGCCAGGCGTGACCAGGTCACCGGCCGCCCGGCGTCCAATACCGGCCCGGTCACCACCCGCGGGCCCCGGCAATCCAGGCAAAAGTTCGAGACCAGGGCCGGTCCGGCCTGCACCACCTGCAGGGTCGAACCCCTGCGCATGAGGTGGATGATGTCGCCGCCACGCCAACCGGCCAGGGTCTCGGTTCCGCCTCCGGGCAGCAGGCGATACAGGGCGGTGATTGTCTGGGTCTCCCCCTGCAGTCCGCCCC
>JALUJS010000182.1 GCA_027056825.1 Candidatus Krumholzibacteriia bacterium
CGGATGCTCCACCTGCAGGCGGGTGTTCATCTCCAGGAAGTAGAACTTGCCGTCCTGGTCGAGCAGGAACTCCACCGTGCCGGCGCCTTCGTAGTCCACCGCCGCGGCCGCGGCCACCGCCGCGGCGCCCATCTCCTCGCGCAGCCGGGGCGTCAGCACCGCCGAGGGACATTCCTCGATGATCTTCTGGTGGCGGCGCTGGATGCTGCACTCGCGCTCGAACAGGTGCACGTGGTTGCCGTGGCTGTCGCCGAAGATCTGGAACTCGATGTGGCGGGGCCTTTGCAGGAAATGCTCCAGGTAGACCGTGCCGTTGCCGAAGGCCTTCAGCGCTTCGCGGGCGGCGCCCTCGCAGGCGGACACCAGGTCCTGCGCGTCCTCCACCAGGCGCATGCCCTTGCCGCCGCCGCCGAAGGCGGCCTTGACCAGGAGCGGATAGCCGACCTTCCCGCCCGCGGCCAGGACCTCCGCCTCCGGCCACCGACCGGAGGCGTCCGGTTCCGGCAGCAACGCGCCCGGCACCACCGGCACGCCCGCCTTTTCCATAATGGCGCGCGCGGCCGTCTTCTCACCCATCTGCTCGATGACCCCGGGCGACGGGCCGATGAAGACCAGGCCCGCCTCACCCACCGCGCGGGCGAACCCGGCGTTCTCGGCCAGGAAACCATAACCCGGATGAATGGCGTCCGCCCCGTGGCGCAAAGCGGCGTCGATGATCGCGTCGGTGCGCAGGTACGAGGCCTGGGGCTCGGCCGGCCCGAGCACTTCGCGGACATCGGCCATCTCCACGTGCAGGGCGCCCAGGTCGGCGTCCGAGCACACGGCCACCGTGCCGATGCCCATCTCCCGGCAGGTCCGGATCACGCGCACGGCGATCTCGCCGCGGTTGGCCACGAGCACGCGCCTGATGGGGCGTGGCTCCTTCTTCTCACTGTTCATGCGTCATCATTCCCGTCGCAAGCAGGTAAGGTCCACGGTGCGGACGGCGTCCACGGCGCCTGCGCGCGCGCCTGGAAGGCGCTCAGGGCGCGCTGGGCCTCGGGCCCGGTGCGGGCCTCGGCGATCATGCGGGCGCAGAACTCTGCGCTGCGGGCGTAGCCGAGCGACTGCACCCCGTCAAGGAGGCTCTTGCACATGCCCAGGGCCTTGGGGCCGCAGGCCAGGATGTGGTTGACCGTTTCTGCCACGGCGCTGTCCAGGTCCTCGGCCAACCGGTCGACCAGGCCCAGGCGCAGCGCGTCGGCCGCGCCCATGGGCTCGGCGGTCAGGAAATACCGCCGCGCCGCGGCCAGGCCCAGACGGTCGGCAACCAGGGGCGAGATCACTCCCGGAACCAGGCCCAGCTTCGCCTCGCTGAACATGAAGCGCGCCTCGTGCCCGGCGACAACGATGTCGCAGGCCGCGGCCAGCCCCACGCCGCCGCCATAGCAGGGCCCCTGCACCCGGGCGACCACCGGGGCGGGACAGTTGCGCACCGAGCGGAACACCGCGCCCATGTCCATGGCCGCGGCCAGGTTGGTCTGGAAATCGGCCGCGCCCAGGGCGCGCATCTCCTTCAGATCGGCCCCGGCGCAGAATACCGGACCGGTGCTGCGCAGAACGATGGCGTGGGGCCGATAGCGGCCACCGTCCCCGATGTCCGCGTCCGCCTCCGCAGGGGGGGCCTCCGGAGGCAGGGGGTCGCGGTAGGCCAGGCCGTCGAACAGGTCGCCCAGTTCACGCAGGGTCGCCATATCCAGGGCATTGCGCCGGTCCGGATTGTCCAGCGTCAGCACCAGGACCGGACCGTGAACCTGCCGTTGCAGTCCCATGACCTTCTCCTACATGCGGTAGACGCCGAACTTCACCGGCGGAATGGGGGCGTTCAGCGACATGGCCACGGCCAGGCCCAGCACGTCGCGGGTCTGGACCGGATCGAGCACGCCGTCGTCCCACAGGCGGGCGCTGCTGTAGTAGGCATGCCCTTCCTTCTCGTACTTGGCCAGGATGGGCTCGGTGATGGCGCGTTCCTGCTCGGGCGTCAGGGATTCGCCGCGGCGCGCGAGCTGGTCCTTCTTCACCGTCAGCAGCACGTTCGCCGCCTGCTCCCCTCCCATGACCGAAATCTTGGCCTGGGGCCACATGAACAGCAACCGCGGCTGGTAGGCCCGGCCGCACATGCCGTAGTTGCCCGCGCCGAAGCTGCCCCCGACGATGACGGTGAACTTGGGCACGGTGCTGTTGCTCACGGCGTTGACGAGCTTCGCGCCGTCCTTGGCGATGCCCCCGTGCTCGTACTGCTTGCCGATCATGAACCCCGTGATGTTCTGCAGGAAAAGCAGCGGAATGCGCCGGGCGTTGCACAGCTCGATGAAGTGGGTGCCCTTGAGGGCCTCGGCCGAGAACAGGATCCCGTTGTTGGCCAGGATGCCCACGGTGTACCCGTGGATGCGCGCGAACCCGCACACCAGCGTCGGCCCGAAGCGGGGCTTGAACTCGTGCATGCGGCTGCCGTCCACGATCCGGGCGATGACCTCCCGCATGTCGAAGGGGAACTTGGGGTCGTGGCTGACGATGCCGTAGAGTTCCGCAGGGTCATAGTATGGTTCCTCCGGAACCGCCTGCGGCGTGACCGTCGTGCTGACCGGGCCGAGATTCTCCACGATGTCCCGCACCAGGCGCAGTGCGTGGGCGTCGTCACGCGCGAGATAGTCGGCCACCCCGCTGATGCGGGTGTGCACGTCTCCCCCGCCCAGTTCCTCGGCGGTGACCTCCTCGCCGGTGGCCGCCTTGACCAGCGGCGGTCCGCCCAGGAAGATCGTACCCTGCTCCTTGACGATCACCACCTCGTCGCTCATGGCCGGCACGTAGGCGCCGCCGGCGGTGCACGAACCCAGCACGGCGCTGATCTGGGGGATCTCCAGGGCGCTCATGGTGGCCTGGTTGTAGAAGATGCGCCCGAAGTGCTCCCGGTCGGGAAACACCTCCGCCTGCAGGGGCAGGAACGCTCCCCCGCTGTCGACCAGGTAGATGCACGGCAGGCGGTTCTCGCGGGCGATCTCCTGGGCCCGCAGGTGCTTCTTGACCGTCACCGGGAAGTAGGTGCCGCCCTTCACGGTGGCGTCGTTGGCGACGATCATCACCTGCCGCCCGTGGACCAGGCCGATACCCGTGACCAGGCCAGCGGCGGGCACCGGGTCGTCGTACACCTCATGGGCCGCCAGGGGCGACAGCTCCAGGAAGGGCGTACCGGGATCCAGCAACGCCTCGATGCGGTCGCGCACGAGCATCTTGCCCTGGGACAGATGCCGTTGGCGGGCCCGCTCGCTGCCGCCGGCGCGGATCTGCGCCAGCAGGTCCGCCAGGGCGGCGGCCTTCCCGCGGTTGATGCGGTCGTTTTCCTGGAACGCGGGATCCGAAGTACGGATCCCGCTCTTGATGCGCTTCATGCCTGGGATCTCCGCTCTATTGACCGGCCTTCTGCTCGGCAACGCCCTTGAGCTTGTCATTGGCCATGATGGCGATTTCCACCCGCCGATTCAAGCGCCGGCCCTCGGCCGTGCTGTTGTCGGCGATGGGCTGGGTTTCGCCGTAGGCCATGATGGTAAAGCGCGAGGGGTCCACCCCGACGGCGGCCAGCTCGTTGGCCACCGAGTTGGCGCGGTTGCGCGACAGGGACATGTTGTATTCCTCCGGACCGGTGGAATCGGTGTGGCCCTCGATGAGGATGTGCGTGTCAGGATACTTCTGCAGGATCACAGCCAGGTTGTCCAGGTTCTGTTTGGCCTCCGGCTGCAACTGGGAGGAGTCCACGGCGAACAGCAGCCCCGAATCGAAGGTGATCTTGATGCCCTCGCCCACGCGCTCGACGGTAGCGCCTTCGAGGTCGCGTTCGATCTCGGCGGCCTGTTCGTCCATGTAGTGCCCGATGTAGGCGCCGGCGGCCCCGCCCACGGCGGCTCCGATGATGGCGCCGACAGCCGTGTTGCCGGACTTGCTGCCGATCAACCCGCCGATGGCGGCCCCGGTGCCGGCGCCGATGGCGGTGCCCTTGCCCTGGCGGCTCATGTTGGCGCAGCCGGAGCCGGAGATCAAGCCCATCGCCACCAAGGCGAGGACGAGCAACAGTACGGTCAGTTTCTTCATGGGGCTTATCCTTTCACGAAGGTGGAAATC
>JALUJS010000183.1 GCA_027056825.1 Candidatus Krumholzibacteriia bacterium
CACCTGCTCCAACTCGGCGAAGGCCGCACCCAGGGCGGCGGCCGTCTCGCGCACCAGTACGCTGCGGGTGCTCTTGCCCTCTGCGGCGAGTGAACCCGCACGGCCGTGCAGATAGGCTCCCAGCAGGGCCGCCCCCAGGGCGCCCAGGCCCTGGGCCAGCAGGCCGCCGACCAGGCCGGTGAGCACGTCACCCGAGCCGCCGCGGGCCAGGGCGTCGTCGCCGCTGGCGTTGATGAACACCCGGCCGTCGGGCACCGCGATGAGCGAGGGGCTGCCCTTGAGCATGACCACCGCGCCCCACGCGGCGGCGGCGGCTCCGGCGGCGGCGAACCGGTCCCCCTGGACTTCGGCGGTGGCCACGCCCAGCAGGCGGGCCATCTCGCCCGGATGCGGGGTCAGCACGATCTCCTTGTGACAGAACGCCGGCGCCTTGCCCTGGCGGGCCCAGGCGTTGAGCCCGTCGGCGTCCACCACCAGGGGCAGGGAGCATTCGGCCTGCATGCGCACGACCCAGGCGTCGGTAGCGGGGTCGCCGTCCAGGCCCGGCCCCACGGCCATCGCGTGCTTGTCCGCCGTCAAGTCCTCCCACACCGGGCCGGCCGGGGGCATGATGGTGCCGGCGGCCGACTCCTCCAGGGGCCGGATGACGGCCTCGGGCAGCGAGGACCGCAGGGGCGTCTCCAGGGCGGTCGGCGCCGCGAGGGTCACCAGCCCGGCGCCCGAGCGCAGGGCACCCAGGGTCGCCAGGTGGGCCGCCCCGCCGAAGCGGCGCGACCCGGCCACCAGCAGCACCTTGCCGTGGCGGTACTTGTGGGCGAAGGAGGGCCGGGCCGGGAGCATGCCCGCGTAATCCAGGGTGTCCAGCCAGTGGATGTCCCCGGCGTGCCGGTCACAGATCTCCGGCGAGAAGCCGATATCCACCACCTCGATGTCCCCGGCGAAATCACGGCCCGGCGCCAGCAGCAGACCGAGTTTGGGAAGCTGCACCGTGGCGGTCACGTCGGCGGCCACCGCCACCGGGTCCACCGCGCCGGTGTCCCCGCACACCCCCGAGGGGATATCCAGGGCCACGCACGGCAGGCCCAGGTCGTTCACCGCCCGGAACAGGTCGGCGTGGCCCGGCCGCAGCGGCGGAGTGATGCCGGTGCCGAAGACCGCATCAACCAGCAAGGCCACCTCGGCCGCCGCATCGTCCAGCAGGTCGCACCAGCGGTCCGGGTCGGGGGCCACGGTGACCTGCACCTGTTCCGGCAGCCTCTCGAACATCACGCGGGCGGTGGGCGAGAGCTTCTCCGGTTCGGCCAGCAGCAGCACGCGGACAGGGATGTCCTCGGCGTGGACGTGGCGGGCGACCACCAGGCCGTCGCCGCCGTTGTTGCCCTTGCCGCAGAGGACCAGAACGCCGCGCGGGGACCCGGTGTCGTGGCCGTGGCTCCCGCAACCGTAGCCTTCGTCGCCGCAGCCGTCATGGTCGTCCGCATGGAACAGGACATCCAGGACGATGCCGGCCATGGCGGTCCCGGCCCGCTCCATGAGTTCCTCGCCGGGAATGCCGCCGGCGATGGTCTCGCGATCGATGGCGGCCATCTGCTGCGCGGTCACGACCTTCATGACATCCGCTCCTTTCCGCCCTTGTCCCCGGTGTCGCCGGTGTCCCCGGTGACCCCCGCGTTGAGCCGGTCGAGGATGTCCAGCAGCTGCAGCATGTCCTCGGCCACGAAATCGGGTTCGGGCGTGGGCGAGTCGGACTTGGTGGCGTACTTGGAGTACTGGTCGCCGTAGCGGGCGTACACCGTGTGCAGGCCCGCGTTGCGACCGCCCAGGATGTCGCGCTCACGCCAGTCCCCCATGATCACCGCGCGCTCGGGCGGTACGCCCAGCTTCTCCAGGGCCATGCGGAAGGGCTTGGGATCGGGCTTGTGGGCGCCGGTGTCGTCGTAGGTCAGGACCAGGTCGAAGGTGTGCTGCAGGCCCAGGGCGGTCAGGCGCAGCCAAGCCTCGAAGCGCGGCGCATCGCTGACCACGGCCACCTTGTAGCCCTGCTTGATCAGACGGTTGAGCACGAGCTGACAGTGCGGGTAGAGCACCAGGGAGCTGTCGCGGGCGCGGCGGTAGGCCACCACCGCGGCGGCCAGGATGCGGTCGTCCACGCGGTCGATGGTCTGTTCGAGGTAGAGGTTGAACACCCGCTGGTGTTCGATACCCTTGGCCTTGTAGATGGCGAAGATGTCGTCGATGGCCTTCTGCCGCTGAACGGGCAGACCGGCGTCGATCATGGCGTCGACGGCCTCGGCGATGCTGCGCTCCTTGGCGCGCATGAAATCGGTGAGCGTGTTGTCCAGGTCGAAGATCACCGCGTCGATCAGGCGTTCGGCCATGATCCACCATCCTTTGACAGGGTCCGGGGCCAATATTAACCTCATCACGAGGCGATTGCACAGGATGTCTGGCGGAAGCCGGGCCGCCACTTCTTCCCCGGGGAAACCATGGACTTCGATCCCGACGCATTCCGGCCCGGTCCCGGCCCCGGTGAGGGGCCCCCTTCGGACGAGGGTCCCGGCGGCTGGCGCGGTCACGAACCGGCCGGCGGCGGGATGTGGGAGCAGTGGTCGGTCCTGCGCATCCTGCTGCTGATCCTCGCCCTGGGCGCGGTGAACTTCGCCGGCCAGCTCCTGGCCTTCGCCGTGGCGGGCGGCCTCTTCCTGCCGGTGATCATCGGGTCGGCCGCCACCCTCGCGGCCCTGCTCCTGCTGTTCCGCAACCACGGGTTCTCCCTGGCCGGGGACCTGCGCCTGGGACCCGTGCCCCCCGGCGTCCTGGTGGTGTCGCTGCTCATGTCCGCCGCCGCCATCGCCCCCAGCTCCCTGCTGGCAGAGCTGTCCCTGCGCCTGCACCCGGCCGATCCCCAGTGGGTGAAGTTCTACGCCGACAACCTCCAGGGCACGCCGCGGCAGATCGTCCTGGCCATGATCGGCGGCGTGCTGCTGGCGCCCCTGGTCGAGGAGATCATCTTCCGCGGCCTGCTGCAGCGCCTGGTGGCCCGCGCGTGGGGCCCCTGGCCCGGGATCGTGATCTCGGCCCTGGGTATTCGCCATCATCCCCGGCGAGCCGTGGTTCCTGTTCGGTTTGATCGCCGTGGGCCTGGTGCTGGGCTATCTGTTCGAGGCCACCGGTTCCCTGGGCGCCTGCTGGGCGGCCCACGCGCTGCACAACGCGGTTTCCATGGTGATCCTCTTCATGCGCCAGGACATGTCGCTGCAACCCTCGGAGCTGGGATTGGCCGACTGGCTGCTGGCAGCCGGCTCGCTGGGGGCACTGCTGGCGTTCGGGTCCTGGCTGGCCCAGCGGCAGGCAGACGGCAGGAAAGGGTGATCCTGGCGGGAGTGGACCCGGCCCGGATCCTTGCAAACCGGCATGAGGAGGGGACGGACATGAATCTCCCGCGGTTTGGCTCCATGTTGTTGATAGCCGCAACCTCCCTATTGGCCACAGGATGCACATACACGTGTCACAACTATCAACCGCGCACCTCCGACAGCGCTGTGGAAGGGTGGCGGTCTACCGCCTCCGCGGAACCGGAGCGCCAACCCATGTTTCGGAAGGACGAGAAATGACACCGGCTGAAACCGCGATGTCTTTCGTCGATGCCATCAACGCCAAGGACGTCGAAAAGCTCGCGAGCCTGATGGCCGACAATTACAAGTTCATCGACGGTGATGGATCCGAGCACGTCGGCAAAGCCCGGATGAAGGTGGGATGGAGGGAACATTTCGAACTGATCCCGGATCTCACTCTATCGATATCCGAACATTTTGAAAAGAATGATACGGTTGTTCTGCTGGGCTGGTCCAGCGGGACGATCATGGAGAATGGTGAACTCAAACCGGAGAACGCTTGGCGTGTTCCCTGCGCGTGGCGCGTCAAGGTCGAGTCGCAAAAGGTAGCCGTATGGCAATTATATGCTAACCAACATATATTGCATGAGATATATGACCGAATCAGATCTAGCCATCCGTAGCTTGCAGACGCCGGTCTTGGCTGTCACGACGGAGCAGGGCATCCTTGACAGCCCGACTCCCGGCAAATAGGATTTTCCCAGGTCGGGAAAATGGCCTCGTCCCCATGTGCGGAGGAGGTGCTCATGCCCATCA
>JALUJS010000184.1 GCA_027056825.1 Candidatus Krumholzibacteriia bacterium
TCAGCAGGAATTTCTTCATCATTCTCCTCCGGTAGTCCCGTTCCGGGACAGGGGTTCGTCGAGACGGTCGACGGCGTGAATCAGGCCGGCGATGGCCGCGGTGTTGGCGGACATCTCGCCGGGATCGACCTTGTCGTAGGTGTCGGCTGCGCTGTGATGCAGGGCGAAATAGCCGGAGCCGTCCACGCGGTGCCCGATTCCGGGAACGCCCGCTTCGGCCAGCGGACCCACGTCCACGCCGGAATGCCCCGGGCGAACGGTCCAGTGGTCCGGCGCCAGCATTGCGAGGGGAGCGGTCAGGGCGGCCACACGCGCGACCACGGCGCTGTCGGCCTGGACGCTGAAGCCGCGGGGGGCGAAACCCCCGCCGTCGCTCTCGATCACCAGCACATGCCGGTCCAGTTCCTGCCGGTGGGCTTCCAGGTAGGCGCGCCCGCCGTAGCCGCCCATCTCCTCGCAGGCGTAGAACACGACCCGGATGGTACGGCGGGGGCGTCGGCCTTGTTGCAACTGCATCCGCGCGGCGGCCAGGGCCAGGGTCACGCCCGTGCCGTCGTCGTGGGCGCCGGTGGCCAGGTCCCAGGAATCCAGGTGCCCGCCGACCAGGATGATCTCCTCCGGCTTCTCGCTGCCGCGGATCTCGCCGATGACATTGTGATTGATCACCTCGCCCCGGTTGCGGGCCTCCAGGTGCAGGCGCACCCGCGGTTCGAGGCCGCGTTCACACATGCGGTGCAGCCGCGCGGCGTTCTCCACCGTGACCGCCGCGATGGGGATGCGCGGGGCGTCGTCGGCGTAGCGCATCATGCCGGTGTGGGGGGCGCCGAGGCTGCGGTCGGTGACCGATCGGATCAGGCAGGCCACCGCGCCGCACCGCGCCGCGGCGCTGGCCCCGCCCACGCGGTAGCGCACGGTCTTGCCGTAGCCCTCCCAGGGCGGATCGAACAGGACGATCTTCCCGGCCGCCTCGTCCGCCCGGCGTTCCAGCTCGTCGAAGTCGCGCACGGCCAGCACTTCGGCCTCGATGTCCCGGTCGCCGGTGCCGTCGCTCAGGCCGATGGCGCACAGGTCCAGGTCGAAGGGCACCGGCCCCAGCACCCGGCCCCATTCGCGACCGCGGGTCCAGTGGGGCACGGTGACCGGCTCGGTCCAGACGCTGTCGCAGCCGGCCTCCTTCATGACGCTCTGCGCCCACGCCACGGCGCGTTCGTAGCCGTCGGAACCGGCCAGGCGCGCGCCCACGGTGTCGCACAGCTCGCCGAGCTTGTCGTAGGCGAAGGAATCTTCCAGGCCGGCCTGGATCACGGCGCTCAGGTCGCTGTCGGTCATGGTGGAATCTCCGGGAACGGGTTGGCCGCAGCCGCTCCACAAAACGGCAGGCAGCAGCAACAGGGGCAGAAGTCGACGCATGGGGAGGGCTCCAGGGAAGACGGGATGAACAGGAGGTGATGGCGGGAATCACAGTAAAGGAAACCCGCAGGAAGTGCAATCCCGGGCGTATGCCCGGGATGCGCCGCCATGAAAAATCCGGGTTAGCCCGCATAATTCATGAAGGAGCTACTGCGGATGGTTAACAGCGCGACAGGAAAGGCGTTCTCGGATTTGCTCGGTCAACGTACCGCACTGGGTACGCCTCCCTCGCAAATCCTTGCGAGCCCCTTTCCTGTCGCGCTGTTTCCTCATCCTCGCTACGCTCCTTCATGAATTATGCAGGCTAGAACCGCCAGTTCACCAGCGGGAAGAGCTTCAGCTTTTCCTTGTTCTGGATGACGTTGACCAGGCCGATCTGCAGACCGCTGCGCATGGTCTGGGCGATGTTCACTAGGCCGACCTGCAGGCCGCTGAAGTCGTCGGTCATGTTCACGAGGCCGATCTGCACGCCGGATGAGCCCAGGCCCGACTGGTTATAGATCGCCGTCTGCAGCCCTTGCATGTTGCCCTGGGTGACCGAGGCCAGCCAGCTGTCCTGCCAACCGCTGAAGTCGCCGTCCACCAGGCCCATGCCCGTGAACGCCACGCCGGTCACGTTGCCCGTGTTCACCCCCACGAGGCTGATATCGATTCCCTTGGTATCGACGTTCTTCCCGTAGATCAGGCTGAGGCGCAAGGCGGTCACCGACTGGTCCTGCTTGACGGTCTGGACCGGCGTGAACAGGGAGAGGTTGACCGGGCCGTCGGCCAGCGCCGCAACGGGCGCGACCAGGGTAACCAGAATCATGGCGAGAATGATTGTCTTGGACATGGTGGTTCCTTTCCTCGGAATCTGCGGAAGCAATGAATTATCCGGGTCGGCCGGGCGGGAATCCTAGCAGGCCAGCGCAGCAGTGTCATGACCAAGTTGCGTCGCTGTCGGTTGACCGTGGATCATCCGCGGGGACTTCGGGAATTATCCGAATCAACCGGGAGATGGGGGAAGAGAGGGTGAACCTCAAAACGCCATTCAGGCTCGTTGTATCTGTTGGGATGTTCGATTCCTGGTGTCTGATGCTCGTATTTCCGGTGCAGGTCCTTCCGCATGCAATTGGCCGCAAGGAAATCAATCCGCGCCGTATCGTCGAGGGCGTTCCGGTTCCCGACGAACCATTCCAGAGCCGTCCAGAAGGCCCGGAAGGCAATCAGGGGCAGAATCATGCTTCCGACCAGAACGATGGCCAGCATGGGATCCCAGGCTGAGATCAGGTTGTCGACAATCTCCCGGGCAGGTTTCCAGAGCAAGGAGTATGGTCGTGGCGGATACGGCGACCAGGAGCGGCGCCAGAGCCCTTCTGTGCAACTTTTCCCTTATGCAATCCTCGCAAAGGAAGAGTCGGCCCTCTCCCAGGGGGATCTGGAATTGCCTGGTGGTAATGGTCGTGGCCATACCGACCCCCCAGTGTCTGTTCTCACTGGTCTCGGTCCGATGAAATCCGTAGGTGTAATTCCCGAAGCATCCTTTGACCGTGGAACGTCCACAGATTCCGCACGCATATTCCCGATGGCTCCTGTCGCCGGACATCGCCTCTCCCGGTCGTTCAAGACCCCATTGGTTCAACCAGGAGCCGAACCAGGAACCAAGCTTATCACATCCGCCGAACTTAGCCTGGATTTTCATGAGGAAGCTACTGCGGATGGTTATCCTCAACCCCTCTACGCTCCTTCATGAAAATCCCGGGCCAATGGGGCTGCGAGCGGAAGGACCATGGCAGCTAGTCTACGGTTGGGTAGCCGGACCTCGCCTTGCGCTATCGCACAGCGATTCATGCATGCGGGTTTGGCGCGACCGGTTCGGTAAAAAACCCGGAGCCGTCATGGCCCCGGGCTCTTTTGAGTTCTAAATGGCGGTGATCAACCGTCGATCTGCTTGAACACCTTCTTCACGCGCCGCAGCGCCATGTTCAATTCCTTCTTCGTGATCACCAGCGGCGGCGCGAAGCGGATCACGTTCTCGTGGGTCTCCTTGCAGAGCATGCCCTCCTTCATCAGCGCCTCGCAGTAGGGGCGGGCGGGACGGTCGAGCACCAGGCCGATGAACAACCCCTTGCCGCGCACCTTCTTGATGCTCCTGCTCTTGATCTTGCGCAGCTCGTCCATGAACCAGGGGCCGAGCTTGGCGCTGTTCTCCACCAGCTTCTCATCGACCAGCACCTTGAGGGCCTCGCGGGCCACGGCCATGCCCAGGGGATTGCCGCCGAAGGTCGAGCCGTGGTCGCCGGGATTGAACACGCCCATGACCTCATCGTTGGTCAGGAAGGCGGAGACGGGATAGAAGCCCCCGCTGAGGGCCTTGCCGATGATCACGCCGTCGGGCTTGACGCCCTCGTGCTCGAAGGCGAACAGCTTGCCCGTGCGGCCCAGGCCGGCCTGGACCTCGTCGCAGACCAGCAGAACGTTGTGCTTCCTGCAGATGGCCGCGGCCTTCTTCAGGAACCCCTTGGGCGGCACGTTGATGCCGGCCTCGCCCTGGATCGGCTCGACCAGGAAAGCGGCGGTGTTCTTCGTGATGGCCGCCTCCAGCGCCTTCGCGTCGCCGAAGGGAATGATTTGGAAACCGGGGGTGAAAGGACCGAAGCCGTCCTTGTACTGCTCCTCGGTGGAAAAGCCCACGATGGTCGTGGTGCGGCCGTGGAAGTTGTCGGCGCAGACGATGATCTCGGTCTTGTTCTTCCGGAT
>JALUJS010000185.1:0-7949 GCA_027056825.1 Candidatus Krumholzibacteriia bacterium
GGGCGCTGGAGTCCTATCACTACGACCTGAGCGGCCGGTCGGTCAACGGTGCGCTGGAACTGGACAACGGGATCGCCGTGGGCGCCGGAGTGGATTTCGCCCTGACCGGGGCCATCGACGGTGAGGGCAGGTTGACGGGCAGGCTCGAATCGGTCGCCGCGGGGTTCCAGGCCGACCTGGCCTGCGCCCCGCTGCCGGAGCTGGACTTTACCGTCGAACGGTCACTGGTCCAGGATTTCGGCTTCCAGGGCATGGCCCACGCCGGGGGTGACCTCTGGCTGAGCGCTTTCGGCATCGACTACGTGGTGCTGGATTCCACCTGGACCGACACCCGCACCGTCTCGGTGTTCATCTATCCGGGAACCCACTGGGTGGGGGACGCCCTGGCTTACGGTCCGGACGAGAACATCTTCTATGGTGATTACCCGGTGACTTACGGCGGAGGCGAGACCCGCACCGACCTGGTGGAGTTCACCCCCGGCGGAAACATCCTGCGCCGCGTGCCCATGGATCACCGCTGCGGCGGTCTGGCCTGGCGCGATGGCCGCGTCTGGAGCGTGAACAACGAGGACGGCCTGGTGGTGGCGCTGGATTCCCTGGCGACCGTGGTGGAATCGGTGGCTGTTGACCTTCCCTACATGGACTACTTGACCTGGGACGGGGAGCATTTCTGGACCATGAGCTACCTGGAGTCCCTGGTCTACCGCGTCGCCCCCGACGGCGTGGTGGACGGCGTCATCCGCCTGCCCGACTGGCCGCAGGAAGGGGATATCGCCTACTCCAGCGGCTTGAGCGTCCGCGGGGGCAAGCTCGTGGTCGCGCGGCAGCAGGTGTTGGGAGCGAGCCTGTTGCAGGAACTGACGGTGGAGTGACCACGGCGGCGCACTGTTAACCATCCGCAGTAGCTCCTTCATGAATAATGCGGGCTAGGCTTCGCCACAGGGCAATCAGGAACACGCCCAGGGTCACCCCCATGCCGGTGTGGATCACCGCGTACACCCCGTAACGCACCGCGGCCAAGCCGCCCAGGAATGCCGCGTCCACTGCGGCCATGTCGTGTTGCCCGTGCCGGACCGCCAGCAGGATGAAGTACCCCTTGAACAGCTGCAGCAGGATGGTCAGGGCCGCGAACGGAAGGAAACCGCGCGTCAGCCAGGAGAGGGCGCGCGGACCGACGGGACGGCCGCCGCACCGGAGCCCCAGCAGGAGCGCGCCGGCCAGGGCCATGGGCAACAGCACGCCAAGAGTGAACACATGGCCATGCACCAAAGCCAGCGGCAGTACCGCCTCCAGGTGTAGGCCTGCGGGGGCTGCGCTGAACGGCAGCTTGTGGGCCGATTCCTGGAAGGCGATCCCGATCAGCAGGCCAAACACGGCCATGGCGATGGCGTAGCGCAGCAGGGTGCGCAGGACCGGACGATAGTCATCGGGCAGGGACTGGTTCATGTTTCACTCCTGTAGGCTGTGTCGCCCTCGACGATCCGCCGCAGATCCTCCAGGCCCTTCTCGTCACCCATGACCAGCAGGTGATCGCCCTGCTCCAAGCGGGTGAAGCCGTGGCTGACGATCTGGCGGCCGCGACGGACCACCGACAGCACGAGTGTCTCCAGAGACAGGTTCACGTCCTGCAGGGCGACGCCGTGCAGGGCGGGATTGCGCACCTCCATCTCGACGAGGTCCTGGTCGGAATCCTCGCCCAGCAGCAGGGGGGAGGCGGCCGGAGAGCGCACCATGTGGTCGATGAGGCCGGTGAAGGCCTCGGTGGGGTCGGCGGTCAGGACGCCCAGTTCCCGGTAGCGACCGGCGTTGGCGCGATCGTGCATGTGGGCCACGATGGTGCCGGTGCCCACATGCTCGTAGAGCAGCTCGGCCACCTGCAGGTTCTCCTGGTCCGAGGCCAGCAGGACCACGGCCTCGGCCCCGGAGATATCCAGGCGTTGCAGGCACTTCAGGTCGAGGGATTCCAGGGGGCGGATGTCCAGGTCGCTGGCGGCGACCTCCTCGTCGGCGATCCGGTGGGCGCGCCGCGAGGCCAGGCGGACATTCCACCCGTGTTTCATCAGGCGCCGGGCCAGGGCCACCGCCTGGTTGTCCAGGCCCAGGATCAGGACATCCTGGGTGCCGTCGAAATCCGGCCGCGGCGAGGGGGGATGCGCTTCCCCGACACGCCGCAGCGCCCATTTCAGGAAGGGTGGGCCGATGATCTGGTTGATGATGATCACGGCGATGAGGATGGTGGCGAAGTCCATGCCCCAACCGGGAAACTCGTCGGCCACCTCCTTGGCCAAACCGAGCCCCACGCCGGCCTGGGTGATATAGGCGGCCCAGGCCAGCCTGTTGTGGCGTCCGGGAGCACCGCCGAGAACACCTCCCAACCCCGATCCGATGGCGATGGAAACCAGCCGCACGCCGGTAAGGGCCAGGGCGATGCGCCAGGTTCCGGCCAGGACGCCAAGGTCGATGGAGGCCCCGGTCAGGGTAAAGAAGACGACATAGACCGGAGGTCCCATGTCGTCCAGCGCCGCGGTGAATCGCTGGCGCTGGTTGGTGAAGTTGGTGACCGTCATGCCGGCGACAAGGCAAACGAGCAAGGGCTCGAGGCCGACGGAGAAAGGCAGGATCGTGGCCGTCCACAGGTGAAGCGGTTCTGCGAAATGGAACACGCCCCAGCCCAGCAGCAGGATGACGGCCATGGTCGCCCCCTGGGACATGGTCGAGCCCAGCAGCAGGGCGGACAAGCGTCCCAGGAGCCAACCCAGCAGGACCGAGAACACGATATCCAGCACCAGGGAGACCAGGAATCCCGGACCCATGGCATGGCCCAGCAGGGCGGCACCGGCCATGGCCGCCACGGTGGAAAACACCACGATCACCACCGCGTCGATGATCACGGTGACGCCAAGGGCGGTCTGGGTAAAGGGACCGCGGGCCCGCAGTTCGCGCACGATGGCGATGGCCGAGGACGGGGAACGGGCGATGAGGATGGAGCCGGCCAGGGCCCCGACGAAAAGGAGTGCGGTGGACGGCAGGTTCGCGAACACCGGAATCCCGGCGAACAGGAAATAGGCCCCGATGGTTCCCAGCACCAGGGTCGCGACGACCTGGCCGGCGGTGGTCCAGGCCACCGACCGCAGGTGCCCGCGCAGGTCCTTGAGGTAGAGTTCGCCCCCGGCGGCCAGGCCGATGAAGGCCTGGGCGATCTGGTCGAGGAACCGCAGGTGCTCCGGGGCGTCGTGGGGAATCAGGCCCAGCACGGACGGCCCGGCCAGCACCCCGGTCAGCAGGAAGCCGGTGATCAGGGGCAGCCGCCAGCGGGCGAAGAACTCGCCGATGCGGGAGGCGCCCATGGCGATGAGGGCGAAACCGGCCAGAACCGGGATCAGGGCGGGATCTAGGGACAAACCGGGTCCTTTCAGGCCACGGGGAAATCGTCCGTGCGCGCCAGGGCGTCCTGGACCACGAGTCCGGCCAGGAACATACCGAAGGTGGCCGTGATGTGCACGGCCGAACCGTTGATGATCTTCTTGGTTGCGCACCAGTCCTTGTGCTCGCCGCCATCGGCGGGAGTGAAATCGGGGCAGAAGCACTTGTGGGTGCCGCAGGCCACGCTGGTGGTGGCCACCGGCGGCAGGACTTCTGGCGAGAACACGGTCTGGAAGTCGCCGTCGAAGCCGGCCTCGCGCAGCTTGCGCCGCACGATGCGGGCCAGGGGGCAGCCCTGCGTTTCCCAGATCGAGGCCACCCGGATCCGCGTGGGGTCCAGCTTGGACGCCGCGCCCATGGAGGCGAACAGGGTCGTACCGGCGGCGCGCGTGCGGAGGATCAGGTCCACCTTGTTGGCGATGCTGTCGATGCAGTCCAGCACGTAGTCGTAGGAGCCGAGGTCGAAGCCGTCGGCGGTGGCCGGTTCGTAGACCTTCTGGACGGGCGTCAGCGCGCAGCGGGGGTTGAGGTCCGCCAGGCGCGCGGCCAGCGCGGCGGCCTTGGGCTCGCCGACGTTGCGGGTGGTGGCCTGGAGTTGCCGGTTCACGTTGGTGATGCAGACGACGTCGTTGTCCACCAGGGTGACGGCGCCCACGCCGGAGCGCACGAGCGCCTCGGCGGCCCAGCTGCCCACGCCGCCCAGGCCGAACACGGCCACGCGGCTGCGCTGCAGGATCGCCACGGCGGCGGGCCCGGTCAACAGTTCCAGGCGCTGGAAGATGGGGTTACCGGCCATGATGGACCCCAAGGTATATGAAGCGGGCGGTATCTTCCACCTCGGGGAAAAAATGGGCCCCGGAATCCGTTCCGGGGCCCCGGGCGGGGAGAGTATCCCCACCAGGCGAGAACCAGCGGGGTCAGTCGGACAGATCGACGCCCAGGGCGCTGATCGTTTCGTAGGTCAGGGCGCCCTTGGGCAGGCCCTGTGACGCCTGGAAGGCATTGACCGCGGCATTGGTCTCCCGTCCGTAGATCCCGTCCAGCGGTCCGGGATTGAAGCCCTTGGCCTTCAAGGCCCGCTGGATCTCCAGGACGTTGGCCTGAGTCATGTTGGTCTCGCACAGGACGCGGCGCCACTCCAGGGAGCTGGGCTGAACCATTTGCCGCTTGGTCACGGTTTTGTATTCGGCGGGAATGGCGATCCGCTTCTCCTGCGGTGGAGAGACAAGCTTGCGCACGCGCACCGTGTCGTAGACCGCGGGAATGACCTCGGTCCGGGTCATGGCCGGAGTCTTGACGACCCGCTTCTTGATGGTCTTGTACTCTGCGGGAATGGTGATTTCCCTGGTACCCGCGGGAGTCTTCAGGACCCGCTTGCTGATGGTCTTGTACACGGCGGGTTCCTTGACCAGACACATGATTTCGCCGGTGTTGTTATCGACCTTTTCCACCAGGCCGCGTCCGCGTTTCCAATAGGTGCGTTCCGGCGTGACCAGGACTTTTTCGGTAACGGTCTCGTATTCCGCGGGCACATCCACCATCTTGGTGCTGGCTTCCTTGACCAGGATCTTCTCCTCGACGGTTTCGTACTCGGCGGGCACCGTGACGATGCGTTCTCCGGCTTCCTTGACCAGGACAGGTTCGTTCACCCATTCGTATTGAGCGGGAATGATCTCCACGCGCTCGGAGGCCTCCTTGATCAGGACCTTTTCCTGGACATTTTCGTAAACCGGAGGTGTCAGGACCCGGGCATAGCATTCCCCGGGCCTGGCCTCGGGGGGCAACAACTCGGCATCGGCCGCAGGGGTCGCCGTGGCCCCGGTGTCGGCGGCGGAAGCGGCGCGGGCTTCGGCCTCGCGGGCGCGGGCCTCGGCCTGCTCGGCCTGGGCCTGGGCGGACTGCAGCTCGATCTGGCGGGATTGCATCTCGGCCTTGAGCTGCGCGATGGTTTCATCCCGCATTGCCAGTTCCTGGTCGAGATTAATGGTGCCTTGGCGGGAACTGCAGCCGGCAACGGTGAAAATTGCCGTACCAGCCAGGATCAAAATCACCCTGGCGGCGAGAGAATGGCGTTTCATGGTTTCCTCCTGGAGAATCTGAAAGGGTCTGCATTGTTTTGCCGCGGCAGGCGGCGAAGCATGGTCCAAGGTTTCTCCCTACGCCTCTCTAGACAGGCGGGAAAAGGGAAAGTCACCTGGAATCCTGAAAAAATCCTGATTCATAGGGGACGGGGTTTGCTATCATGGCCGATATTTTCGCCGGGTCCCGGGGTGGCCCGTGACTTTTTGGGGATGGGGATTGTCAAGGGATGAAGAACATCGCCCGCAAAACCGACGCGGAACTGGTTTCCTTGGCCCGCGGCGCCCACCGGGGAGACCTGCGCGCCTTTGAAGAGCTGGTGCTCAGGCACCAGGCCAAGGTGCAGACCAATTGCCGGTATCTGACGGGCGACGGCGAGGAGGCCCTGGATCTGGCCCAGGAGGTTCTGGTCAAGGCCTACTTCAACCTCGACCGGTTCGAGGGCCGCAGCAGCTTCGGCACCTGGGTGGGGCGCATCAAGGTGAACCACTGCCTGAACCACCTGCGCCGCAGGCGAGGCCGGGAATTCCTGGACGTGGACGACCCGGCCCTGGAGAGCGAAGCGGCCCTGACCGCGCGCGGCGGGGCGGACGCCGGCGCCGAGGCCGCCGACCGCAGACGCCTGATCGCCGAAATCCTCGACGGCATGACCCCGGCCTTACGCCTGCCGCTGATCATGCGGGACATGGACGGGATGGCCTACCAGGAGATCGCCGACGAACTGGGCATCGGCCTTTCGGCGGTGAAGATGCGCATCAAGCGCGCCCGCGAGGAGTTCCGGGCCGCGTTCAACAAACAGGACGAGGCTCATGGCTGACCACGATCCCACCACCGGTCCTCCCGCCGCCGAGCTGGCCGACTTCAGCGAACCCCCGGATCCGGCCCTGCGCGGACGGGTGCGCAGAAGCATCAACCGCCGCCTGCTGGCCGCCGATGCCGTGGATTTCGGACTGGGAGCCATGCTGGCCGCGGCGTGGCATTATGTGCTGGCCCTGATCGAAGCCCTGAACCCATCTTCCCCAAGCACGGAGGATCCCCGGGATGAACAGTGATTTCACCCTCGTGACCGTTCTGCAGAACATTCTCCATTCCCTGCTGAACGCGGTGGCGGCCTTCCTGCCGCGGGCCCTGACCGCCCTGGTGGTGATCCTGGTCGGGTTCCTGCTGGCGAAGATCATCGCCCGCGCGGTGCGCACCGGTTTCGCGCGCCTGAAGATCGACGACGGCCTGGAGCGAGTGGGCCTGACGGAGCTGCTGAAGAAATTCGGCCTGCAGGATCCTCCGGGCCAGGTGCTGGGCCGCCTGCTGTACTACCTGATCGTGCTGATGTTCATCAAGTCGGCCTGCGACGCCGTCGGCCTGCCCGCCGTGTCGGGCGCCATCACGGCCTTCTTCGCCTACCTGCCCAACATCGTCGCCGCCCTGATCCTCATGATCATCGGTATGCTGGTCGCCCGGTTCGCCTCGGGCGCCGCCACGCGCGCGGCCCGCGACGCTGGCATCGAGTTCGCGCCGGCCCTGGGCAACATCGCCTCGGCGGCCATCCTGTTCATCGTCTCGTTCATGGCGATCACGCAGCTGAAGATCCACACCGAGATCATCCACATGGTGGCCCAGATCGTCCTGGCCGGCGGGGCCCTGGCCTTCGCCCTGAGCTTCGGCCTGGGCGCCCGGGACGTGACCCGCAACCTGCTGGCCGGGTTCTACGCGCGCAAGCTGTTCAAGGTGGGTGAACCGGTGGCCGTGGCCGGCCTGGAGGGCACCCTGGCCGGAATCACGGCCCAGCACGTGATCATCGAGACCGGGGACCGTATGCTGACCCTGCCCAACTCCGTGTTCCTGGACGGGATGGTCAGCCAGTAATCGCCCGGTCGACCGGCCCGAGGGATGACAAAGCCCCCTTTCACCATGAAAGGGGGCTTCGCTTTGGGTCCGAACGCTCGAACGGGGGAGAGGATACGTCCGGACCCGGGCCCCCGCTCGGGCGAGAGCCACATGGGAGGCGGACCTAGTAGGTCACGCCAGGCTCCATGTCCTTGGCCGCGTCGATCCAGCCCTGGACCACGCTGGCCGCGGGAGAGGACTTGCTCAGGTGCTTTTCCTCGTTCACCTCGGCCATTTTCGCGGCGAGGTTCCCGGCGTTGCGCGTGCGCAGCTCCTTGACGGTGTCCACGCCGGCGCCCTCGAGCAGCTCGGAGAATTGGGGGCCGATGCCGGAAACCCGCATCAGGTCGGCCAGGTTGGTCCACTTGAGGATCAGGCTCTCGCTCAGACCACAGGCGGCGGCGATGTTCTTGCGCCCCGACGGGGTCTTGCACTCGCCCAGCAGGTCTTCGGTGGCGGCGAAATCGATGTTCTCGTCGTGCTGCCCGACCGCGGCCTTGGTCGAGGGGGTGTAGATCGGCTCGGGCAGGCGGTCGGCCAATTGCAGGCCCGCCGGCAGGGGG
>JALUJS010000185.1:7959-12426 GCA_027056825.1 Candidatus Krumholzibacteriia bacterium
CGCCCAGCAGGTCCTCGGTTGTCTTGATGCCGGCCTGGGCCAGCTTCTCGGCGTACGCGGGGCCTACGCCCTGGATGTCCTCGATCGGATAAGCCATGATCCTTCTCCTTCGGTTGGTTGCATGATGGCTGGTGAATGGATGCCGCCGTCGGCAATTCCCCCACCGGTGCTCCTGTCCGCGACATGGAGCCGCGGGAATTCGAGGGTATCGGTGATCCTCCGCCCCTTCAGACACGATCCGGACCGGGAAGTCACATCGGGTCGTGACTTTTTTGCCTGCGGCGGGTCAAGGTATTGACAAATCCCCGATTGGGGGGATCATGGAAAACCGATAACCATGATCATGAATGAAGGAACGGGGGAACCGGGTCGCTGTTGCCCGGCGCACCAGATCGAAAGGGGAGATTATGTTCAAGGAATTCAAGGAGTTCGCCATGCGCGGCAACGTGGTGGATATGGCCGTGGGCATCGTCATCGGCGCCGCCTTCGGGACCATCATCAAGTCGCTGGTGGCCGACGTCATCATGCCGCCCATCGGGTTGCTGCTCGGCGGCGTGGACTTCAGCAACCTGTTCATCGTGCTGAAGAAGGGCGTCGACGGGGTCGGCAGCTTCGCGACCCTGGCCGATGCCAAGGCAGCCGGCGCGGTGACGCTGAACTACGGCGTGTTCATCAACACGGTGATCAGCTTCATCATCGTGGCCTTCGCCATCTTCATGGTGGTCAAAGCCATGAACGCGGCTAAGAAGAAGGAAGAGCCGGCGCCCGCGGCCGCGCCCACCACCAAGAAGTGCCCCAAGTGCCTGAGCGAGATTCCCATCGAGGCCACCAAGTGCGCCTTTTGCACGGCGGACCTCAGCTAGGCAACTGCGGATCCATCTCTTGCAAGGGCGGCCGCCCATCGGGGCGGCCGCTTGCGTCACAGGTATTTCTTGCGCTTGAAGTAGGCGATCATCAACCCCGTCAGCACCACGCTTCCGGCCCAGAACAGGGGGTACGACCATTTCCACCCCAGCTCCGGCATGAAACGGAAGTTCATGCCGTAGACGCCGGTGATGAAGGTCAGGGGCACGAAGATGGTCGCGGCCACCGTCAGGACCTTCATGACCTCGTTCATGCGGTTGCTGAGACTGGACAGGTACAGGTCCTGCAGGCCGGCCAGCATGTCCCGGTAGGTGTCGACCTCCTCGGCCGCCTGGATGATGTGCGTGTAGAGGTTGTGGAGAAAGGGGACCGTGGTGCCATCGATGAGGGCGCTGTCCCCCCGCTCGAACTGGCCGATGACCTCCCGCAGGGGCCAGACCGCCCGGTGCAAGAGGATCATGCTACGCCGGTAGCGATGGATCTGTCCCAGGTGGGCCGTTTTCGGGTGCAGGAGCAGGTCATCCTCCAGCAGCTCCACCTTTTCCCCGGCCAGCTCCAGGATCTGGAAATAGCGGTCGACAAGGGCGTCCAGGATGGCGTAGGCCAGATAGTCCGCACCGCGGGAACGCAGGCGGCTGCCTCCCTTGCGGAGACGGTCCCGCACGGGATCCAGAACATCCCCGGGCCGTTCCTGGAAGGTGATGAGGAATCCCCGGCCCACGATGATGTCGAGTTGCTCGGCGGCGATCTTCTCCGGGAGACGGTCCGCAACGTCCAGCATACGCGCGGAGAGGAAGAGGTAGGCTCCCTCGTCCACGAACTTCGGCCGCCGCCCCGTGTCCAGGATGTCGTCCATGGTCAAGGAGGTGACACCGAAGTGCTCGCCCAGGGCCGCAAGCCGGTCCGGATCGTCCAGGCCGCAGATGTTGATCCAGGTGGCGCCGGGGGAATCCCGGTAGGGAAAGCAGTCGCGAACGTCGGCAACCTCCGCCTCGGTGCAATGGTCGGGAGAATAATCCATGATGGTGATGGTGAACGGTCTCGTGGATGGAGCGGCCATGTCATCTCCTGGGGGTTCGGTGCCATCGGAAGTCTAGCCCGGTTTATTCATGAAGGAGCGTAGCGAGGATGAGGAAACAGCGCGACAGGAAAGGTGCTCGCAAGGATTTGCGAGGGTGGCGTACCAGGTGCGGTACGTTGACCGAGCAAATCCGAGAACGCCTTTCCTGTCGCGCTGGTAACCATCCGCAGTAGCTCCTTCATGAATAATTCGGGCTAGCACGGAACCGGCCGGGGGAAACCCCCGGGTCGTGGCCGGTCAACCTTTTCAGGGTGCGATATGTGTGATATTATTGAGTTTGGTTCTCGTTTGAGGGAGATGAATGATCATGAAGCGATTCCTGCTTGGCGTGTTCCTGCTCGCGCTGGTTCCGGTCTTGGCTCCGGCGGTTCCCCTGCCGACGACCACCCCGCACGGGCTTTTGCTGGACCGGACCCTGCCCCTGGCCCACCTGTCGGACCTGGACGGGTCTGCGGCCGCCCCCGCGGCCGACGCCGGCCGCTGGCGGCAGACCCTGTTCGAGCTGCGCAAATCCAGCGAGGATCCCGACGCCTGGCCCACGCCGCGCGAGGTGCGGGCCATGGCGCGCCGGACCGCCCGCCGGACCGTTCCCCTGGGCGTGATCCACGCACCGTATGACCGCATGAACGAGGACGGTTCCCTCGCCGCGGGCGAAGTGTTCACCGCGGCGGTCCTGCGCGCCAAGACCTGGTACGGCGCGGGGGTGGATTTCGTGTTGGACGATCGCTGGCTGCTGGACCACGGCCCGGCGGACATCAGGTCCCTTCGCATCGACCCGGGTGATGGCGGCGGCTGGCGCCCCCTGCTTCCGGGCAAGCCGGTGCGGGCGGGCTACGCGTCCACCGGCCGCAAGGTCCTTCGTATCGAGGCGGCCCTGGGCGACGGCCGCACGCTGTACGCCGTGACGGCCCTCGAGGTCGCGCGGCTGACCACCCCCGATCCCACCGAGACCTGGCAGCTCACCGCCACCGAGAGCTACGACGGGGTGTACGGAACGGGCCAGGCCTATGTCTACCTGTCCGACGCGCACACGACGCTCACCAACCCCGTAGTCGTCAGCGAGGGCTTCGACATGGACAACACCATGGACTGGCCGGTGCTGTACGACCTGCTCAACCAGGAGAACCTCATCGAGGACCTGCGGGCCATGGGCTTCGACGCCGTGGTCCTGGATTTCACCGAGGCCACCGACCCCATCCAGCGCAACGCCTTCGTGCTGACCGCGCTGTTGGACCGGGTGCGGCAGACCATCGGGCCGGACCGCACCATGACCCTCATCGGGGCCAGCATGGGCGGACTGGTCACCCGTTACGCCCTGCTGTGGTCCGAGCAGCAGGGCATCGATCACCGGGTGCGCACCTGGATCTCCTTCGACTCCCCGCAGAAGGGGGCCATCATTCCCCTGGGCCTGCAGCACTGGCTCGATTTCTTCCGCAACCAGTCCGCCGACGCGGACTTCCTGCTCTCGCGACTGGAGACTCCGGCCGCCAGGCAGATGCTCATCTACCATCACCTCAATCCCGCCCTGACTCCGCCGGGGCCGGCGCCGGACTTCGGCGCTTTCTACGGTGAACTGGACGCCATGGGCGGCTGGCCCGCGACCCCGTGGAAGGTCTCGGTGGTCAACGGCAGCGGACAGGGTGCCGACCAGGGCTTCAACCCGGGCGACCAGCTCATCGACTACACCTACCGCAGCTTCCTGGTGGATATCGACGGCAACATCTGGGCCACGCCCGACGGCAACGAGCTGCGCATCTTCCAGGGGCGCATCGACCGCATCTGGCCCCTGCACGATGAGCGGCGCAACGTCTATGTGCAGTTCACCGCGCCGTGGGACGGCGCGCCCGGCGGCTACCGGTCCTCCCTGGCGGAGATGGACACCACGGCGGTGGACTACGGGGACATCGTGGCCCTGCACGACAACCACTGCTTCATCCCGGTGGTCAGCGCCCTGGCCCTGGACACGGACGATCCCTTCTTCCCCGTCGCCGGGACCCCTGATCTGCTGTCGCTGACCCCCTTCGACGAGGTGCACTACCCCGCCGAGAACCAGGAGCACGTCACCATCACCCCCGAGAGCAAGCCGTGGTTCATCGACGCGGTGACGCAGGGCGTTTCCGGGGTGGAGGAACGGACGCCCGCGCTCGGCGCGGCGGTCCTGCTCGCGGCGCCCTGGCCCAATCCCTTCAACCCGCGGGTGAACCTGCGGGCGGAGTTCTCCGCCGGCGGGATCGTCAGCCTGGAAATCTTCGACGTGCGCGGCCGCCGGGTGGCGACCCTGGCCGACGGGGAAAAGGTGGGCGCGGGGGTGCGGAACTGGACCTGGGACGGCCGCGGGGACGACGGCCGGGCCGTGGCCGCGGGCGTCTACCGGGCTCGCCTGCGCGGCCTCGGTGAGACCAGCACGCGGACCCTGACCCTGGTCAAGTGATATGGAACGGCTAGTCAAGTAGAGACAGACTGGTTCCTGAGCCCCGGTTTTGCCGGGGCTCTTCTTCTTTAATCGGAGGGGAGAGGCAAGG
>JALUJS010000186.1:0-9363 GCA_027056825.1 Candidatus Krumholzibacteriia bacterium
CGGCGGCGAGGGGTTGCAGGACCAGCCGCGCGAATTCGGCGGCGCCGTGGACCGGCGGAACGACCAGGCCGGGCCCTCCAACCTGGGCGAGAAGTTCAAGGCCGGCCTGCTGTCGGTGGTCTTGCCTGGTGCGGGCCAGTTCTACAACGGGCAGCGCCAGAAAGCCTACATCATGGGAGGCGTCGAGGTCGCCATCTGGACCGCCTACTTCGTCTTCGACACCCAGGGGGATAACCGCCTGGAGGACTCCCGGGATTTCGCGTCCATCTACGCCGGCACCGGCGGCAGCCACGACGACAACTACTGGCAGGATGTGGCGCGCTACATGGACAGCGACGCCTACTACGAGGACCTGCTGCGCGAGGCCCGGGCCCTGCAGGAGCCCACGCCGCCGCCGCTGGATCCGGCGGACTCCTGGCAGTGGGTGAACGAAGACCGCATGTTCGGGTACCGGAAGATGAGGGCCGATGCGGCCAGCGCCTATGATCGCCGGGACTTCATGATCCTGTTCGCGGTCCTGAACCGGGCCGTGGCCGTTTTCGATGCCGTGCGCAACGCCGGCGGGGAGGATGACCAGCCCGGGACCGCGGTCCTGGGTATGAATGTGAGGGTGGAGGTCGATCCTCTGGGGCCCCGGCCCGAGGCCCGCTGGGTCGTATCCCGGGGCTTCTGATGCGGACCAGGGCCGCAGGTCGGCGCCTTTTGCCGTTGAGCATGGCGGTTCTGGGCTGGGCCCTGCTGCTGGGTCCTGTCGGCGGCTGCTCCAGCGCCGCCGGGCCGCGTCCGGCGCGGTCGGAAATTCGGCCGACCGCCGGGAGTCCGGATTCCACCTCCGGCCGGTCATCCGACGGGACCGCCCCCGCCGCCACCGTGGTGGGGCTGGACTTCCTGTATTCCTTCGAGAACGAGGATTCCGCGCCCTATTTTCCCATCTCCGGGCTGGCGGGCGTGGCCTACGCCCCCGACGGCACCCTGATTTTCTGCGACCAGAAACGCGGCAAGGTCTTCGGGCTCGACCCCATGCGGCAGCAGTGGTTCGAGTTCGACACGCCGACTTCCCGTCCCTACGCGCCCCTGGACGCGGTGGTGGACGGTTTCAAGGTCCTCGTGCTGGACACCGGCGGCAATCGCGTCTGGCGCTTCGATCTCAACGGCGCCCTGCTGGACGTCCTGGCGGACCTGGACAACATCGACCCCGGATACCCCATCCAGCCCTCGGCCTTCGCGGTGGACCAGGACGGGCGCATGATCATCACCGATCTGGGCCGTCAGCAGGTCCTGCTGCTCGATTCCTTCCTGAACCTCACCATGCGGGTGGGTGATCCCGGCAGCCTCGGGGACCAGTTCCATGATCCCATGGGCCTGGCGTTCCGCTCCGACGGCGGTTTCCTGGTCAGCGACCAGGGCAACCGGCGGCTCTGCCTTTACGGCCGGCTCGGCTTTTTCGAGGACACCGTCGGCGGGGTGTTCGAGGTGGACAACCCCTTCGTGGCCCCGGCCGGCCTGGACACCGACCGGCGCGGAAACGTCTTCGTCGCCGACCCCGGCAACGGCCGCATCCATGTGCTGGACCCGCGGTTGCGTCCCCTGCTGGCCGCCGGTGCGGAGTTCTCGCTGCAGGGCGCTCCCCTGACCCCGGTGGATGTGGCGGTAGGCCCGGGCGACCTGCTGGCCGTCAGCGATCCCGCGCGTGCGGCGGTGCTGGTCTACCGCATCCTCTACCCCTGACATGTTCCCCTCCCGGCGCAGGCTCTTTCCCCTGGCGGCCGGTTTCCTGGCCGGGGTGCTGGCCGTTTGCGCGTCCGCGGTCTTCGCTGCTCCGCTGACACACGGCGACGGGCTGCGGATCGAGGTCGAGATCCACGCCCTGCCCCACGGGTCCGAACCGGTGGCCCTGGCCCACGGCTTCATCGAACCAGCCTCCTTGAAGGTCCTGCTGGGCGATTCCCTGCTGGTCGACGGCAGGGACGTGCGCCTGCGCGCGCGGACGGGCCTGCTGATCCCCCTGCATCCGTGGCGGATGCTGGCTACCGGCCGGCCCGACAGCGCCCGCGCCGCGTCCCTGCTGGTCTCCTACTGCTTCCAGCCCGTCCTTATCCCTTCCCGCGTGGATCTGCGCCAGGTGGGCGCCGGGCCTGCGCAGACGCCCTCGGCCGGAACCGCCGCACCTGCCCCGGCCGGTGAAGCCGAACGGTTCGGGGACCTGGACGTGCGGGGTTCGAAGACCATCCAGGTGTCCTCCGGATCGCGCCGGGACATGGTCGTGGACCAGAACCTCCGCCTGGACATCAACGGACGGCTGACCCGGGACATCTCCGTGCGCGCCTTCCTGTCCGACGACAACCTCCCGGTGGTGCCCGAGGGCAACACCGAGCAGCTGCGGGATATCGACAAGGTCCTGGTGGAACTCACCGGGCGCAGCTGGAAGTCCACCCTGGGGGATATCGTCGCCCGGCGGCGCGGCACGGCCTTCGGGAACTACCGGCGCAAGATCCAGGGTGTTTCCCTGGAGGGGCGCTCCGGGGCCATGCGCTACGAGGTCCTGGCCGGATCCCCCCGTGGCCGCTACCGCACGCTGCAGATCAAGGGGCAGGAGGCCAATCAGGGGCCGTATTTCCTGGGCGGCGGTGACGGCTCGTCCAACCTGTTCATCGTGGCGGGCTCGGAGCGGGTGACCCTGGACGGGATGCCCATGGTCCGCGGCGCGGATCGGGACTACGTCATCGACTACGTGCGAGGATCGGTGACGTTCACCTACCGGCGCCTGATCACCTCCGAATCGTCCATCGTGGTGGAATTCGAGGAGGGGGAAGGTCCCTACGGACGCACCGTGACCGGGGCGGGCGCGGGCCTGGACATCGCCCTGCCGGGCACCGGGGCGGTCGGCCGCTTCGACATGCGGATGATCACCGAGAAGGACGATCCGGGCCGTTTGCGCACCGGGGAGCTGGGCCCGGAGGACGAGGCCATCCTGGCTGGAGCGGGGGATGATCCCGGCCTCGCGGTGGCGCCGGGAGCGACGGCCTCGCCGGACAGCACCGGCGGATACGACCTGGTGGAGGAACCGGAGCCCCACTACGTCGCCAACTCCGGCCACGGCGCTTGGGAGGTGAGCTTCTACTACGTGGGCCCCGGCGAGGGCGACTACGACCTGGATACCCTGGATGTCGCCGGCAACCGCCTGTTCGTCTATCGCGGGGCAGGGCAGGGCAGCTACCGCGTGGGCCGGCCCCTGGCCATGCCCACCCGGCAGAGCATGCTGACCATGACGGCCGCGGTGGGCGACACCACCGGCTCCCACCTGCGCGCCGAGTGGGACGTGTCCTCCCGCGACCTGAACCGGCTTTCTGACCTGGACGACGGGGACAACAACGGCACGGGGGTGCACCTGCAGGCCGCCGTCGCCGATTCGACCCTGCGGGTGGCGGGAACCGGCCTGGGCCGGGTGCGGTTCAGCGGGCGCTACGACGACCTGGGCGACACCTTCCGGGCCTTCGCGCTGACCCGCAACATCTTCTCGTATCGCCGTTGGGGCCTGGAAGAGCGGGCGCGCCGGCCCGGTTTTCTCGATGAGGCTGACCGCCAGTGGAGCGTGCGGGGCGGTTGGGACGCCGGATCCGGGCGCCGCACCCTGGCGGTGGACGTCACCCGCAGCGGCCTGCGCCACGGCGTGAGCCTGGACGCCGACCTCACCTCCTGGACCGGTCGTTGGCGGCTGGGGGGGCTGGCGGGCGAACACCTGTGGCGGGAATCCGACGCCCGGGATGGGGTCGATCCCCTGGACATCACCGGCACCAACCGCAGGCACGAGGTCTCCTGGCAGGTGGCGGGGTTCCGGCCCAGGGTCACCTACGGCTTCGAGCGCTGGCGCGACGACATGCATGCCGGACCTGCGGCGGCCGGGTACCGCCGGGAGTCCTGGTCGGTGGGACTGGAGGCCAAGCGCTGGCGTGCCCTGGCCTGGAATGTGACTTTCCGCAAGGAGCTGACGGATTCCCTGCGGACCGCCACCTGGCAGCGCGAGCGGGAGGGTCGGACCACGGAGGCGAGCCTGTCCACCGGCCGGCTGGGCGGCCTGCAACTGGTGGGCGAGGGCACCTTGCGCCGGGTGGATTCCCCGGGGTTGCCGCAGCAGGTCACCCGCCTGGGGCGGGCCACGCTGAACGGCCGTTGGGAGGAGATCGGGACGGACCTGACCCTGGGCTATCGCGTGGACAACAGCCGCACCGAGGTCCTGGACCGGCAGATCGTCTTCGTCGGGGACCGCCAGGGTGACTACGACCAGGACGGGCGCTTCGTGGGGCAGGACCTGGGCGCCTACGACATGGTGCTGGCCGGCACCGACAGCCTCATCGCCACCACGGCGGTACGCGCGGACCTGAACTGGATGCAGGATTTCGCCTTCCTGGGCCGGGACCGGTGGTACGGGGCCTGGTCCCTGCGCACGCTTGCCGGAGTCGAGGGCCGCAGCACCACCGACGACGTGGGCCGCCTGCTGGCGCTGGATCCGGCCCTTGTCCTTCACGACAGCACCACCGTCCTGGGGGAGGTCTCGCTGCGCGAGGAGCTGACCCTGCTGCGCAACCATCCGGGCGTGGACCTGCGCGGCAGGTTCGAGTTTCGCCAGGCGCGGGACCGGCAGTTCGCCACCCACCCCGAGGACCGGCTGCAGCGTTCCTGGCAGGTGCGGGCCACGGTGCGCTCCGGCCGGGCCACCTCCTGGCAGGCGCGTCTGTTGACCGACTGGGACGGCCGGCGGGGCGCCGAGGATGCGCTGAGCGCCAGGCGGAGCATCGGGGTGCGGACCAGGACGGGGGAGGCCGGCTGGATCTTCACCCCCGATCCGGCCCTGCGGCTGGTGCTGCAGGGCGAGTATACCTACCGCAAGGACGCGGTCAGCGGTGTGGTCCAGAAGGAATGGGCCGCACATCCCACCCTGCGCAGCCGCCTGAAGCAGGCCTGGACCCTTCAGGGTGACATTCGGGCGGGAAACGTCTCCAGCGAGGAACCTGTCGGCTCGGTGCGGCCCTGGTTCTTTCCCACCGCGGGAGCGCGGCTTGACGCCTCGTTGCGTCTGGCCTGGGAGCCGTCACGCTTCCTGACGGTCTCGGCCAGCTGGTTTGCCCGTAAGGAAGGGGGAAGGAGGTGGCAGCATGACGTGCGGCTGGAGTCCACGGCACGCTTCTAGCAGGCCCCGACGCGTCCTGTCCGCGGTCTGGCTGGTCCCGGGTCTGCTGCTCGTTTGCCTGGGCGCCGGAGCGGCGGCGGAGCCTGTGCCGACCACCGCAACAGGCGCCGGTCCCTCCCCCGAGGTGCGGTTGGCCTCCGGTGCGGAACCGTGTCCCGGCTGCGGCGACCTGGTGGCCGCAGACCGGCTGTGGCTGGCCGGCCGGCCCGGTGCGACCTTCGGCTGCGGGTCCTGGCCGGATGAGGGGGACCTTGCCCCGGACAGCCTCCTGGCGCGCCTGGAAATCCTGCGGGATCATCTCGGCGCCGTGACCGGAGTCTTGGGCGCGGATGCCGCGCGCAGCCCGGCCTCCCTGTTGCGGGACCGCTGGTTGGAACGCGGTTACCTGGAAGTCACGGTGGGCTGCAGGCCGGGCCCTGTGACCGGCCCCGACACCCTGGTGGTCACCCCCGGCCGGCGCTGGCGCCTGGACGGGATCACCGTGGAAGGACCGGATTTTCCCGGCCGCCGGGAGTTGCTCGCGGCCTGGCTGCCCGGTCCTGGAAATTTCCGGGCCGGAACCCTGAACGAGGCGGTGACCGGATTGCTCACCGCGCTGGGCGATCGGGGACACCCTTTCCCGCGCTGGGTGGTGCGCCGGATCACCATGGATCCCGACACGGCGACGCTGCATCTGACGGCCGCGCTGCTGCCGGGACCCGGGGCGGTGATCGGTCCCATCACCAGCGACCTGCCGCCCGGGCCGGGACGCGATTTCCTGGTGCGGGCCTCGGGCCTGCGCCGGGGCGCCCCGTTCACCCAGCGCGACCTGGAGCTGGCCACCGGTCGCCTGACCGCCCGGGGCCTCTACGCCCGGGTCGATCCGCCGCGGGTCTACCTGACAGGATCCCCCGATACGGTGGGGATCCATTTCCCGGTGGAGCCGCGCCGCAAGGTCAACCGCCTGCAGGTGGCCCTGGGCCTGAGCCGGGACAACCCCGACGAGCCGGGGCGGGTGAGCGGGCAGGTGGATCTGGAACTGCCGAACATGGCCGGCACGGGCAGGGCCCTGCAGGCCGGCTGGCGGGACGACGGGGCGGGACAGTCCCATATGCTCTTCCGTTACCGGGAACCCCTGGCCTTCGGCACTCCGCTGGACATGGCCACGGGCCTGGAGAGCGAGGTCCGCAGGGACGTTTTCAATCGCTTCCAGCTGGATACCAGTTGGGACCTGCCGGTGGTGGCCCTCTGGGGAGTGGGCGCGGAGCTGGGCTGGGAACGCTCCACCTATCCCCAGGGCGAACTGGAACGCAACTCCCGCTGGAAGGTGGGCGGGTCGGTCCTGCACCGCCGGGCCGATCCGCTGCGCAGCGGCTGGTCGGGCCGTTTCGGCATCACCAGCGCCTGGGGCAGCACCCTGCTGCGCCCGGCCGGATCCGACAGCACCGGCGGCGCCGAGCTGGGGACTTCCGAATCGGTGCGGATCTACGCCGTGGACATGGTTGGGGAGATCCGCCTGACCGCCACCGTGGCGCTGGCCGCCCGGGCGGCCTACCGGCAGCAGGGAGGGCGCGACGACGTGGTCCCGCTGGCCGAGCAGTTCTGGTTCGGCGGCGCCACGACCCTGCGGGGCTACAACGAGAAGGAGTTCCACGGCAGCCGCGCGGCCTGGGGCGGGGTGGAACTGCGCCTGGGGCGGGTGCGCGGGTCGCGGGTTTACACCTTCTGGGACCTGGGATACTTTGAGTTCCGCAGCACGGATCCCGGGGATCCCGATCGCACCGTGAAGTCCAGCGGCCGTCCCTGGGGATACGGCCTGGGCATCCTGGCGCGGACCCGAGGTGGGGACATGTCCCTGGCCGTGGGTTTTCCGGGAACGGTGGATTTCGATCTCGCCAAACTCCACGTCGCCCTCGTGGAAGCCTTCTAGACGGTTCCGGAGCCCGGCGTCCGGGAATGAGCGGTGGTTCATGGACAACGAGAAGATACGTCAGGAAATCCAGCAGCTCCGGCGTGAACTGCAGCGGCACAACGACCTCTACTACCGGCACGCCTCCCCGGTCATCAGCGACCAGGAGTACGACGCCCTCGAACGTCGCCTGCGCGAGTTGGAGCATGCCCACCCGGAACTGGCCGCGGACGACAGTCCCACAGCCCGCGTGGGAGCCGACAGCGACAGCCGGTTCCCCTCCCTTCCCCACAGCCGGCCCATGCTCAGCCTGGCCAACAGCTACGATCCGCAGGAGGTGGAGGCCTTCGTGGAGCGGGTACGGCGCGACCTGGGGGAAGAGGAGGTCGTTTTCACCGTCGAGCCGAAGATCGACGGGGTGGCCCTGGCCGTGCGCTACCGGAATGGGATGCTGGACGTGGCCCTGACCCGCGGCGACGGGCGCAACGGCGATGTGATCACCGACAACGTGCGCACCCTGAAGCAGGTGCCCGAACGCCTGGGCGACCGCTGGCGTGACGCCTTCGGTCCGTCCGCCCCGGATACCTTCGAGGTGCGCGGCGAGGTCTACCTGGGGCTGAAGCGCTTCGCCCAGCTGAACCGTATGCGCGCGGCCGAGGGTCTCGAGCCCCTGGCCAATCCCCGCAACGCCACCGCCGGTACCCTCAAGACCCTGGACGTCGGGGAAGTGGCCCGCCGCGGCCTCTCCGCCTTCTTCTACCAGCTCTTTCCCCTGGACGAGGGCGCGGAGGATCCGGACTCCCACCGCGAGGAGATGCGCATCATCGCCGGCCTCGGCCTGCCCGCCAACCCCTTCCTGCGCGTGGCCACCGACGCGGCCGGCATCATGGCGCACCTGCGGAAACTGCAGGAGATGCGCGATGATCTCGACTACCAGATCGACGGCGGCGTGATCAAGGTGGACCTGCGGCGCCAGCAGGAACTTCTGGGGGCCACCGCCAAGGCGCCGCGTTGGGGGCTGGCGTTCAAGTATCCGGCGGCCGAGGCCGTCACCCGCCTGCTGGACATCACGCTGCAGGTGGGCCGTACCGGTGTCATCACCCCGGTGGCCGAACTCGAGCCCGTCCTGCTGGCCGGCACCACCGTCAGCCGCGCCACGCTGCACAACTGGGACGAGATGCAGCGCAAGGATATCCGCGTGGGGGACACCGTCGTGGTGGTCAAAGGGGGGGATATCATCCCCAAGATCCTGCGGGTCCTGCCGGAAAACCGCACCGGAGACGAGCAGCCCCTGCCGCCGCCGACGCAGTGCCCGGTGTGCGGGAAGCCGGTGCGCTCGGACCCGGACCAGGTGGCCATCCGCTGCGTCAACCCCTTCTGTCCCGCGGTGCTGGCCGGGCGTTTGCGGCACTTCGCAGGCCGGGACGCCGCCGACATCGAGGGGCTTGGCGGCAAGTGGGTGGAGATGTTCCTGGACAAGGGCCTGGTGCGGGCGGCGGACGATCTTTTCGGCCTGACGCGGGAGCAGCTGGCCGTTCTGCCGGGATGGGGCGAGAAATCGGCCGACCGTCTGCTGGCCTCCATCGCCCGGGCGGGACGGCGGCCCTGGTCGGCCAGGATCTTCTCCCTGGGCATCCCGCAGGTGGGGGTGACCACCGCCCGGACCCTCGCCCGCCACTACGACAGCATCGACGCCCTGATGAGGGCCACGGTGGATGAGCTGGCCGAACTGCCGGACATCGGCCCCATCGTGGCTGAAGCCATCACCGGCCAGATGGCCAACCCCGACTTCCGGGCTTTCATTGAAAACTTGAAGCGGTCCGGTTATTTCCATGAAAAGGAAGAGCTTGAGGCGCTGGCAGGCGCAGCGGAGGACGGCCCCTTCGCCGGCAAGACGGTGGTCCTTACCGGAACCTTGGAGAGCATGCCCCGCAACCGGGCCAAGGCCCTCATCGAGGCCGGCGGGGGCAAGGTGACCGGAAGCGTGAGCAAAAGCACCGACCTGGTGGTGGCCGGGGCCAAGGCCGGGAGCAAGCTGGCCAAGGCCCGGGAACTCGGGGTCCCGGTGGTGGACGAGGAGGCCTTCCTGACCATGACCGGGCAAAAGGACGTCGCTGATGGCCCCGCGTGAACCCATCCTGGTCATGCTGGTCCGCTGGGAGCAGCCGGGCCGGCCCCGCTACCTGGGGCTTGACCTGGGAGGCGGGGAGAGGGTGCACGAACTGGTCGCCCCCCATGAACCCGGACCCGACCTGGCCGGCGCCATCCTCTGCGGCGAGGACGTTCC
>JALUJS010000186.1:9373-12396 GCA_027056825.1 Candidatus Krumholzibacteriia bacterium
GTCGTGGTCCGGCCAAACCGCCCCGAGGGGATCCAGCAGGGACCAGAACACGCCGCCGGGGCCCGGCGGCGGCCTGCTGGTCCCCGGCGGCGTGTTCTGGTCCCTGCTGGATCCCCTCGGGGCGGTTTGGCCGGACCACGACCCCTTTGTCGACCGTCACGAGGCCGAAGCCTTCCTGCGCGCCCAGCGGGAGCGCGCGCACCGGCGCCTGCGGTGGTGGGCCGGGGCCGGACGGCGGGAAGGCGGGGCCCTGCGCAGCCTGCTGCACGGCTACCGGCCCGACCTGGTCCCGCTGCTCGACTGGTTCGACCGCCATGCCGTCTCTGCGGCGCCTGGAGGCCCGGCGCCCAAGGCGGACGACCCTGCCGGAGCGGTGGCCGCCGATCCGGCGCCCGCTCCGGATCCCGACGCCATCGCGGCCTGGATGAACTCTCCCACCGGCCTGGGAGCGGTCTATGGCGAGGGCTTCGCGCCACGTCCCGAACAGGCCGCCATGGCGCGGGACGTGGCCGCGGCCCTGGCGGCCGGGCGTCCCCTGGTCATCGAGGCGGGCACCGGGGTGGGCAAGACCCTGGCCTACCTGGTCCCGTTGCTGGCGGCGGTGGCGGCCACCGAAGACCGGGGCGTGGTCGCCACCCACACCCGCGCCCTGCAGACGCAACTCCTGGAGCAGGACCTGCCCCGCCTGCACGGCCTGCTGCCGGGGGTGCGCTGGGCGCTGCTCATGGGCCGGCGCAACTACCTCTGCCTGCGGCAGAGGCGGTCTTACCTGACCCGCCCCCTGGAGACCCTTGATGACGCCCTGAAGACCGCGGCCCTGCGCATGTGGCTGCGGGCCACCTCCGAGGGCCTGCGCGAGGAGCTGGTGGGACACCCCCTGCTGGAAGAGGACCTGCCGGAACTTTTCGACGCCCCGGAGCCCTGCATCCCGGGCGAGTGCTACGAGGGCCACGACTGCTTCGTGCAGGAGGCGCGGCGTCGCGCACGGGCGGCCGACCTGCTGGTGGTCAACCACTCCCTGCTCATGCACGATCTGCAGATGCAGCGCACCATCCTGGGAGAGTACGCCTACCTGGTGGTGGACGAAGCGCACCGGTTGCCGCAGGTGGCCCTGGACGCCCATGCCATGGTGGTGGGACGCTGGCGCCTGGAGGAGATCGGCGAACTGCTGGGCGGCTGGGGGCCCGCGGGCGGAATGCCCCGGCGTCCGGCCCTTATCGCGCAGCGGCTGGAGGGGATGGGCCCGGACGCCCGCGCGGCGGCCCGGGCGGCCGGGGACTTCGGCCGCCTGGTCCGGGAGTGCTCGCCCCTGTTCCGGACCTGGTGGAGCGCCCTGGGCGAGGACCTGGAGCCCCTGCTGGAGGGCGAGGGCCGCCGGGGACGCGCGCGTATCCGGGACAAGCACGAACTCCTGCGCACCAGCCGCGCCGCGGCCGAGGACCTGCTGGCCCGCCTGGCGGAAGCCCAGCTGGCGGGCGCACGCCTGATGGCCCTGGCCGGGGATCTCGAGGGGGCATCGGAGACCCTGCTGGACGACCTGGCCCAGACCGGACAGGCCGTGGCCCTTCTGGAGCGGTTGCTGAACGACGTCCGATTCCTGACCCATGATGCGGACGAGCGCTGGGTGACCTGGACCGAGCCCGGTGCCCGCGGCGGGTTACGGGCCCTGGGCGCCACCCTCATCGAGGCGGGGGATCTGCTGCGCGAGTACTGGCTTTCCTGCGGGCTGCAGCCGGTCATGACCAGCGCCACCCTGGCCGTCGGCGACGATTTCACCCACATGCTGGGGGAACTCGGCCTGTCCCGGCGCCGTCCCCAGGCCGTGGCCGCCACCAGTCCTTCCCCCTTCGACTTCCACCGGCAGGTCCTGGTGCTGACGCCGACCCGGTTCCTCGCGCCCGACGCCCAGGGTTTCGGCCGGGAGGTGGGACGCGCGGTGGCCGGCGTGGTCCGGGCGGTGGGCCGCAAGACCATGGCCCTGTTCACCTCCTACCGTCACCTGTCCGAGGCGGCGGAGGTGCTGCGCGAAGAGGGCATCGTCCCGCCGGGGGAGAGGATCGGGGGAACCGGAACGGTCCTGCTGCAGCAGACTCCCGGGACCCCGGCCGGACCGTTGGCGGCCGCTTTCCGGCGGCGGCGCGACGCGGTCTTGCTGGGGACGGCCTCCTTCTGGGAGGGCGTCGACTTTCCCGGCGACGACCTGGAGGTGCTGGTGGTGACCAAGCTGCCGTTCCTGGTGCCCAGCGATCCCTGGGTCCAGGCCCGCTGCGACCTGATCACCGCCCGGGGCGAGAACCCCTTCATGGATTTCATGGTGCGTGACGCGGTGCTGCGCCTCAAGCAGGGCTTCGGCAGACTGATCCGGCGACCGGGCGACCGGGGGGTGGTCATCATTCTGGATACCCGGTTGCACACCAAGCGCTATGGCGCGACTTTCCTGGCGGACATGCCGGTGATCCCCCGCGGCTTCGGGGATCTCCAGGAGCTCGAAGCCAAGGTCCGGGAATTCTTCCTTGCGGACTGAGCCACAGTCCGCCCCGCACAGGAGACCGAGATGACGACGCAGGCAAGAGTGCATGAGGATCTGGGACAGGGCCGCCGTCGGGTGGACCTCGTGGTCGAGAACATCGGACAACTCGTCACGCTGGATGCGCCTGGTGGTGCGGGAAAGGACGGCCCCCTGCGGGGCGCGGACCTGGAGTTCCTGGGCGAGGTCACCGACGCGGTCCTGGCCTGCGGCGACGGCCTGGTCCTGGCCGCCGGACCCCGGGACCAGGTGCTGGCGAGGCTCGAGGCCGCGGAGGCCGGGCTTGGGGACGCCGAGCGTGTGGATGCGGGTGGCGCCTGCGTGATCCCCGCCTTCGTGGACCCCCACACCCACCTGGTGTTCGGGCGCACCAGGCAGGACGAATACGAACGGCGCATCCGGGGCGAAACCTACCTGGAGATCGCAGCGGCCGGCGGGGGGATCCTCTCCTCGGTCCGGGACCTGCGCGAGCGTTCCGAGGACGAACTGGTGGAAC
>JALUJS010000187.1 GCA_027056825.1 Candidatus Krumholzibacteriia bacterium
GGGCCCAGCAGTGCAGATCGCGGCTGAGGCTGAACTGTTGGCGCACCGGCGCACCCACGTCCAGGTCGAAGGAGGTATCGTACCGGAATTCCCAGTCGCGCGTCAGGTTCGCGGTGAGGGAGAAATTGGCGTTGGCCCGCTTGGTCTGGGTCGCGTTGGTATAGCTGTAACTGATACTCGTGTTGATGCGGAAAGGCAGGTACCGCCCTCCGTCGGTCTGGTCCCGGCCCTTGTTCCCCTTGCGCTGCTGGTCGTTCATCTTCTGGGCGCCGCTGAAGGGGTTGCTGTTCTGCTGGGCGAAAGGGTCGTCATCCTTCTTCTGGTTCCTGAACGGATCGTCCGGATCCGGCCTGGGGGCCTGCTCCTGCTTGGCCGCGGCGGCGTCCTTTCCCAGGCGTTCCAGGGCGCTGTTGGACTGCTCCTTGGTTTCCATCTCCGCCACGCCCAGGTCCAGCTTGCCGCTGAAGCTCAGGTTGTAGTTGAAGCGCGTGCTCTTGAGGGAAAGGCTCTGGGGATCGATGGTGTTGCTCACCTTCAACTGCAGGTAGCGGCTCTGGCCCGGCTTGAGGCTCAGGGTGCTGTTGATGTCGGACCACTGGTTTCCCGGTTCCTTTTCGGGATTGAAGTTCGTGGTCAGGTTCCAGTCGATGAACCCGTCCAGCTTCTTGGTGGAGGCCGAGTCCTCGCCGGTGGCGTACTTCAGGTCCAGGCGATTGCTCCAGCCCAGGGCGATGCTGGAGCTGCGGCGCTGCTTGCCGGCGATGGTCGGGGTGAGATTCCAGGAAGCGTTGAACTTGGTGGTATGGCGCAGGGCCCGCAGCTTGCCCACCCGCACCGGGAACAGGCCATAGAGGGTCGTGCCCAGGGTCGAGCTGAAACTCAGGTTGGGCCGCGTGTTCTCGGTGCGCTCGTAGACATCCTCGAAGTGGCCGGTGGTGTCGGTGTCGGCGACCCACTCGGTGCCGGTGGTGGTCTCGCGGGTCCAGTCCTGCCCCATGTTGGCATTGAAGCTGACATTGAAGATGCCCACGCGCGGCGGCCGCAGGGACACCGACCCCTTGCCGTTGACATGATAGCGGGTCGAACTGGTCAGCTCGTACTCCTTGCGGTCCGAACTCAGGGCGTAGGAGTGCTGCACGTAGGTGTTGCGCAGAAGGTTGCCCAGGAAACTGCCGTGCTGACCACCCCGCAGGGGTTTCTTGAGCGTGAATTGGCGGAAATTCAGCGACAGCGACGGCAGGGTCATGCTGTAGATGAGGTTGTCGGTGGCCGGATCGTCATCCTCGGCGTTGACGCGTCCGTCGCGGCTGGCGTTCAGGCTGGCGCTGAGGAAATCCCAGTTGCGGCTCAGGTAGACGGTCGATTTCATCTGGCCGCTGACGATGTCCCGGCGCACCGAGCTGGTCAGGTCGTTGTTGCTCAGCGAGCGGCTGGACATGCGCACGTCCGCGCGGAACTTGTAGTCGTCGAAGAGGGTCGGCTGGTTGTGGTTCCAGCGCAGTTGCCACTCGCGCACGTCGTCGTCGCCGCTCAGCCCGATCTGCCGGGAATAGTCCACGGTCCCGTTGAAGGCGTAACGCTTCACGTAGCGGTTGGAAACGCGGAACGAGAAGTCCTGGTGCTCGTTGTAGTCGCCCTCGAAGATGAAGTCCATGTACTGGTTGGTGGCCCAGTAGTAGCCGAAGTCCCGGATGTAGCGGCCCTCGCGGGATGACCAGCCGAAGTCGAAGGAGGGGAACAGGATGCCGGACTGGCGCCCGCTCTTGAGGCTCTTGAAGTAGAACGGCAGGGCGAAGACCGGCACGTGCCCGATCTTCAGCACGATGGGCGTGGCCACCACCTTGTCCCCCTGGCGCATCATCATGTCGTTGGACCAGAAGTGGTAGTGCGGCTCGGTCCGGTCGCAGGAGGTCATGCGGCCGCCCTTGATCTTCATGGTCCCGTCCGGGTAGCGGCGAATGGAATCACCCACGTAGTAGTAACCGTCCATGGTCGTCACGCCGCTTTGGACCGCGCCGGTCTTGTACTTGAAGTTGTATCCCATGCGGTCGCCCACCACGGCCTCCCCGTCCTTCAGGTAGGGCTCGTTTTCCGAATAGAGTTCCCGCGTGGTGGTATTAAGGAGGATATGGCCCGCGGTGTGGGTCATGGTGCCGTAGTCCAGCTCGCCGTCGCCGCGGATCTCCATGGACTCGTCGTCCAGCTTGAAGACGACCTTGTCCCCCTTGTAGTCCACCTTCTCCAGCGACCCGGTAAAGTCGTACTGGCCGGGTTCCAGGGTGTCGGCCACAGCCGCGGCGAGGGAATCGCCCGGGACGGTCGCCAGGGTGTCCGGCGGTAGGGACGCCAGGGTGTCCGGGGTGGAGACCGCGAGAGTGTCCGGCGGAAGGGCGGCGAAGGCGAAGGTGTCGCGCCGGGCCGCGGCCAGGGTATCCGGCGGGAGCGCAACGATGCTGTCCGGCAGAACCGCGGCCATGGCCGCGGCAACGTTCGTGTCGGAGGGAGCGGGACGGCCCGCCTTGCGCTTCATGTCGGCGATGCGCGCGTAGCGGTAGGTTCCGGACACCCCGCCGAAGACCTCCACCCGGCGCACCCGGCCGGCCCGGAAGTGGATGCGCAGGGTATCGCCCTGGACGTCGTTGGTGGCGATCTCGTCGGTGATGTCCTGGGGCGTGTAGTGGCTGCTGGCGTTCCCCACCACCAGGGTGCGGCGGATCTCCCCTTCCTCGAAGTCGATGGTGATGGTGTCGCCGGCCAGGACATCCAGCGGGGGCAGTCCCCGGTAGATGGCCGCCAGGCTGTCGGGGGTGGAGTCCTCCAGGCGGGCGTCCCCCTCCAGGACCATGCGCCGCAGTTCCCCGTTGCGGTAGGCGAACGCGATGCGGTCGCCCGTCAGCCGGTTCACATCGCCCAGGCGCACCTCCGGCTCACCGAACAGCACCATGCGCTCGCGGCCGTAGGCCACCGCCGAATCCGCGCGGGCCCGGGTGTCGCCCTGACGGATGCGGACCGAGTCGACCATCACCACCCGGTCCTCGTCCTGGAAGAACCGCATCCAGCCCGACCTGCTGTGCAGTGGCGCCTCCCCCTCCTCGCGGCTGACCAGTTCAGGCAGGCTGTCCACCAGGGCGGTGCCGGCGTCGCGGTCGAACACCGCGTGCTGGCCCTTGACCAGGTTCTTTCCCTCCGGTTCGACGATGCGAACGTTGCCCGTCGCCTCGCCCAGGCCGGTCCGGGCGTTCCGTGTGATGGTGTCGGCGCGGATGGTATAGTCGGGGGTGACCAGCAGGGCGTCACCGACCAGGCGGAAGCGGTCGCCTCCCTGTCGGGCGGCGGCCTTCGCCGCGGTGCCGATCAGGTCGCCGTCCACCAGGCGGACATTGCCGAAGAAATCGCTCTCCTGCCCCCCGCCCTGGAAAACCGCCCGGTCGCAATCCAGTGTCCAGGCCGAGTCCCGGGCCGCGGCGGTCGTGGTGTCCGTCGTATCCGCGGCGGTCGTGGCAGCGGTCGTGTCCGCGGCGGCTGAAGTGTCTGGAGAGGCCGTGGTGTCCGGTCCGGGTTCCTTCTCGATGCGCACGTGGCCGAGGGCCATGCCCAGGCCGGTGCGCCGGTCACGATAGATGGTGTCGGCCATGACCGTGAACTCCGGGTCCACCATGCGGGCCTGGTCGATGAGCCGGATGTAGCGGCCGTTGCCCCGCATCTCGCCGCGCAGGGAGGTGCCGGTCATGGAGCCGTCGAGCAGCCGGACATCCCCCCGGAAATCGGCCTCGGCGCCCGCCTTGCGGTAGATCCCCCGCCGGCAATAGAGCCGCGTGGAACCGCTGGTCAGCACCACGTTGCCGTACAGGAGATAGAAATCGTCGTCGACGTGGTCCTCGACGGTGTCGGCGGCGGCGGTCAGGGTGTCGCGGTCGATGAAGACGTTTCCGTACAGGAAGCGGACCTTGCGCCCGCCGATCTTCTTTTCGATCAGCTTGTCCGAACGCACCCGGGACTTCTCGCGGGGCTGCTGGGGCGCCGCCGCAGCCAGCAGCGCCAAAACGCACAGCACCGCCGGTGCGAACACCAGCCCCGTGAAGGCCCTGCGGCTCCGCGTGATGCTTCCGGGCGCCCGCGTCACG
>JALUJS010000188.1 GCA_027056825.1 Candidatus Krumholzibacteriia bacterium
CGCCTCGGCCAGGGCCAGGGCGCTGCCGACGGCGTCGGGATCGGGATTGTGATGCGGCACCACCCAGACCCTGCGCGCCGCGCGCAGGCCGTCCAGCAGCTCCTCCGGGGGCGTCAGGTCGTCCAGGGTCATGCGGCGCAGGCGGTCGGCCTCGGTCTCGAACTCGCCCCTGGCCTCCAGTTCGTCCAGCAGCCCGTCGATCTCCAGCCCCTTCTGCACCGAATCGTCGAACACGAAACGCAACTCCGGGGCATGGCGCAGGCCCAGGGCCTTGCCCAGCCGCCCCTGCAGGAAGCCGCGCGCCTTCTTCAGCCCGGCAAAGCTGGTCTTGCGCTCGTCCTCGTCCCCGAGCACCGACCAGTACACCTCGGCCACCGAGTGGTCGCGGTTCAGCTTCACCTGGTTGATGCTCACGAACCCCACCCGCGGGTCCTTGACTGCCGTCTGCAGCATCTCGCCCAGGGCCTTGAGGATGGAGTGGTTCAGCTTGTTGGTGCGATAGGGATCCATGCTTGTCCTTGCTCACGGCCGCTGACCACGGCGGCCGCCGGAAAAAAGAAACCGCTTCACTGAAGCGGGACTGTCCATGCGCATGGCGACAAGATAAGCCCGAACCAGGCCCCGGTAAACCCCCGATACCGCCGCCGCTCCATGCCGGTCGGGGCGCCATCCCAAAACAACGACAAATAATAAGATCTTTTATCCAGAAAACATCAAACCCCCACACGTGTGGGGTGTTGCATGGCATGAACCATGATACCACAAGCACCCCCCAGCGGGGGGCGCTGAGATCAAAACACCCTCTACTCGCGGAATAATGCCCGAAATCAGGAAAATCGATCCCCCGGGGGGCGGTTTTTTGAAAATATTCTCAATCTTCAACCGGCAGCGGTTCCGAGGGACCGGGCAGGCTCAACCCGACCCCGCTCGTTTCATGACCGGCCAGAGCCCTACAGCTCGGTCCGCTCCACTTCCTCGATCTCGTAGGCCTCGAGGATGTCGCCGACCTGGATGTCGTAGAAGTTCTCCAGGCCGATGCCGCACTCGTAGCCGCTGGCCACTTCCTTCACGTCGTCCTTGAAGCGCTTCAGCGAGTTCACCTTGCCCTCGAAGACCACGACCTCGTCGCGGACCAGGCGGGCCATGGAGTTGCGCTTGATCACGCCATCGAGGACCATGGAGCCGGCCACCTGTCCCGTCTTGGGGATGGTGAACACCTGCCGCACCTCGGCGCGGCCGGTGGAGACCTCGCGCTGGATGCTGCCCAGCAGGCCGGCCATGGCCTTCTTCAGGGTGTCGACGGCCTCGTAGATGATATCGAAGACCTCGATGGTCACGTGGTGCTTCTTGGCCAGTTCGCGGATGGTCGAACCCGGGCGCATGTGGAAGCCGATGATCATGGCGCCGGTGTTGCCGGCCAGCAGCACGTCCGATTCGCTGATTGCGCCCACGGCCTTGTGCACGATCTTGACCTGCACTTCCTCGGTGTTCAGTTCCATGAGCTGGTCGGCCAGGGCTTCCACCGAACCGGCCACATCGCCCTTGATGATGATCGGCAGTTCCTTCAGGTCGCCCGTGGTCATCATCTCGGCCAGGTTGTCCAGGTTGATGACCTGCTTGGGGCCGGTGAGCTGCTGCTGGCGCTGCAGGCTGCGCCGCTTGGCGGCCAGCTCGCGGGCCTCGCGCTCGCTGCCCAGCACGTAGAAGCGGTCGCCGGCCTGGGGCACGTCGTGGGCGCCCAGGACCTCGCAGGGTTCGCCCGGCTTGACCTCCTCCAGGGGCTGTCCGCGCTCGTCCAGGATGGCCCGCACCTTGCCGTCGGTCATGCCCACCAGGAAGGTGTCGCCCACCTTCAGGGTGCCCTGGTCGACCAGCACGGTGAACACCACGCCGCGGCCGGGCTCCTTCTTGGCCTCGATGACCGTGCCGCGGGCCGGGCCCTTGGGGCTGGCCTTCAGCTCCAGCACCTCGGCCTGCAGGTGGATCAGTTCGAGCAGCTTGTCGATGCCGATCCCCTTCTTGGCCGAGATCTCCGCGCACAGGTCCTGGCCGCCGTACTCCTCGACGGTGATGCCGTGCTGCAACAGCTCCTGCTTGACGCGGTCGGGGTTGGCCTCGGGCAGGTCGATCTTGTTCACCGCCACGATCAAGGGCACGCCTGCCGCCTTGGCGTGGCTGATGGCCTCGACCGTCTGCGGCATCACGCCGTCGTTGGCCGCCACGATGAGGATCACGATGTCCGTGACCTGGGCGCCGCGGGCGCGCATGGCGGTGAACGCCGCGTGGCCCGGGGTGTCCAGGAAGGTGATGGGCCCGCCGTCGGTCTGGACGGTGTAGGCGCCGATGTGCTGGGTGATGCCCCCGGCCTCACCGGCGATGACGTTGGTCTTGCGGATGTTGTCCAGCAGCGAGGTCTTGCCGTGGTCCACGTGGCCCATGACCGTGACCACCGGCGGGCGGTCCGTCAGGTCCTCTTCCTTGACCTCGACCTGCTCCAGGACCTCCTCGCCGTATTCGCTGAGGAACTCCACCTCGCGCTCGTATTCGGCGGCGAGCATCTCGATCTGGTCCTTCTCCAGGCGCTGGTTCATGGTGGCCATGATTCCCAGTCCGAACAGCTTGCCGATAAGTTCCTGGCTGCGAACCTGCAGCTTTTCGGCCAGCTCCTGCAGGGTGATGAACTCGGTGAGTTTCAGCACGCCGGTCTCGACAGGAGCTTCCTCTTCGCCACCGCCGCCGCCCTTCTTGCGGCGTTTCTTCCCGCGTCCGCCCTCCAGCTCGGCCATGGTCTGCTTGAGCTGGCGCTGGACCTCGGCCTGGTCCACCTTCTTCTTCTTCTTGCGCGTGCGACCCTTGCGCGAGGAGGTCTCACGTTCGGCCGCCTCGTCCTTGCGGCGCCGGATGGCGGCCTTGATGGAATCGCGCACCGATTCGCTGCTGACCGGGGCGTCGGCCTTGGGCTTCTTCTTGACCTTGGGCGCGGGACGGATCACGTCGCCCACCTTGAAGCCGTCGTTCTTCTTGGTGCCCACGTTGGCCAACGGATCCTTCGGCCGGGGCGGCTCGACGGGCTTCGGAGCAACGGGCGCGGCGGGCGCCTCCGCCGGGGCGGCGTCAGTGTCGGTCACCGGCTCGGCCACAACCTCGGCGGCCGGAGCCTCGGGCGCGGCCTCGGCAGCCGGAGCCTCGGGCGCCGGGGCTTCGGGCGCCGGCGTCTCGATCCCCGCCACCGGGGAGTCCGCGGCCGCGGGGGCTTCCTCGCTCTCGGCGGCGGCCTCGGCCTTGGCGCGGGCCTCCACGTCGGCCTTCTTGACGATGCGCGTGCGGGCGTGCTCCTTGCGCTTGGCCTCCAGTTCGGCTTCGCGGCGTTCCTGCTCCTCGCGGCGGCGCGCCTCCTCCTCGGCCTTGGCCTTCTCCTCGGCCTCCTTGGCCTTCTGCGCGGCCTTGGCCACCTTGGTCATGGTCCCGGCCTTCTTGATCACCACCACCTTGGGCTTGGCGGGGGCCTTCTTCTTGGCGGCCTTCTTCTTGGTCGCCTTCTTCTTCTTGGGAGCGGGCTCCTCGGCAGGCTGTGGCCGCTCCAGGGGCTTCAGCGAGGCCACGTGCTTGAGCTCCTCGGGGTTCAACCCGTGGGCCTTGGCGTAGTTCTCCCGCGCCAGCTCACGCTTGCGCTGGAAGACGGCGTGGACGCGGTCCACGTCCTCGTCCTCCACGACGCTCATGTGGCTCTTGACCTGGACCTTCATCTTCTGCAGAAGGTTCATGATCTGCTTGCTGTCGACACCGTAATGCCGACCCAGTTCGTACACCCGCAGCTTCTTCGCCAAAACCAACGACCTCCGGCTCTGCCTCGGCAGGTTCACGCGGCGCCTGGCCGCGTCTCGATCTCGTTCGTGTCTCGTCTACAAATCCAGCTTCGCGATGCCGGCCTTGAATCCGGCGTCCGTCAGTCCGGTGACCGCCACGCGGTCGCGCCCCATGGCCTCCCCCAGCGCCTCCCCGTCCACCGGGAGGATGACCAGGGTGACGTGCGGCCAGTTCTCGATGCGCCGCCTCTGGGCCGGACCCAGGTCGCTCGCCACCAGCACCAGGGTGCGGTGTCGTCGGACCCACCACCACCACG
>JALUJS010000189.1 GCA_027056825.1 Candidatus Krumholzibacteriia bacterium
TGCAAGCCGCTGACCGTGTCGTTCCAGGACCAGTCCACGGGCGTCATCGACTCCTGGTTGTGGGATTTCGGGGACGGCCAGACCAGCACCGAGCAGAACCCCACCCACACCTACTGGTATGGCGGGCTTTACCATGCAACCCTGACGGTCAGCAACGCCGGCGGCAGCGCCGCGTGGACCCTGCCCGACTCCATCGACGTGGGCAGCACGCCGACACCCTACTGGTACTTCAGCACCACCAACGAGGGAACCGTGCCGCTGACCGTCGGGGTCAGGAACGGATCCTCGCCCGATCCCTTCACCTCGTCCTGGGATTTCGGGGACGGCAGCCCGGCCGACACGACGTTCGAGCCGACCCATACCTACACCCAGCCCGGCACCTACGAGGTGGTCCTGACCGTCAGCAACGATCGCTGCGGCGCGGCGTCTTCCCACCCCAAGACGGTCACGGTGAATCCGCCGCCGGCGCCGGGGGCCTCGTTCACCGCCGATGTGACCGCAGGCTGCGCTCCCTTGGCGGTGGCCTTCACCGATTCGGTGGGTCCGGACGCGGTGTGGCGCGCCTGGGATTTCGGGGACGGCAGCCCGGCCGATTCCACAGCCAGTCCCACCCACATCTATGCCGAGGCGGGGGTATTCACCGTGAGCCTGACCGTGGGGGATATCTACGGCCAGACGACCACCTTCAGCCGACCCGACTACATCGCCGTGACGGCCGCGCCCCGGGCCGGTTTCACCGCCACGCCCACCAGCGGCGAATTCCCCTTGGCGGTGGCCTTCCAGGACACCTCCACCGGGATGGTCCTGTCCCGCGTGTGGGATTTCGGCGACGGCAGCCCCACCGATACGACCGCCGCGCCGGTCCATGTGTACCAGCAGGCCGGATCCTACGCCGTGACCCTGGCGGTGACCGGATCCTGCGGCGCCGATACCCTGACCGTTCCGGACCTGGTCACGGTGCAGACGCCGCTGCCGCCGACGGCGGCCTTCGGCGCCTCGCCGACCTTCGGGTGCGCCCCGTTGACCGTGGCCTTCAGCGATTCCTCCAGCGGCACGGTGACCGGCTGGGTATGGGATTTCGGCGACGGCAGCCCCGCCGATTCCACCGCCAACCCGGTGCACACTTATGTGGCGGAGGGGGTGTTCACCGTGTCCCTGACGGTTACCGGCCCCGGCGGAAGCGACACCGTGACCAAACCGGATCTGATCGGCACCACGGGCCTGCACGCCGGCTTTGCCGGGTTCGTGCTGCCGGAGGATCCGCGGCATGAGCCGTACACCCCGCCGGTCGGCTGCGCGCCCCTGGTGGTCGGCTTTGCCGATTCCACCGCCGGTCCGGTCACCGGTTGGCGCTGGGACTTCGGCGACGGCAGCCCGGCCGACACCACGCAGAACCCCATGCACGTCTACGGGCAGCCCGGTCTGTATGATGTGACCCTCATCGCCACCGGGCCGTGCGCGGCCGATACCCTGACCCGGGCCCAGTACGTCAATGTGGTGACCCCGACACCCGTGCAGGCGGCCTTCGGAGCGACACCCACCGCAGGCGCCGGTCCTTTGACCGTGGCCTTCCAGGACAGCAGCTCGGGCTTCCCCGGCCTGTTCCACCTGTGGGATTTCGGGGACGGGTCGCCTCCGGACACCACGGCCAATCCGGTCCATGTCTATGACGGGGAGCCGGGCAGCTACACGGTGACCCTCATGGTCTTCGCCCCGTGCAGCAGCGACACCTTGACCAGGGTGGATTTCATCACGGTGATGAATCCCAGCGCCGTGGGCGACATCCCGGCCCGGTTCGTCCTGGACCAGGCCTACCCCAACCCCTTCAACCCGACCACGACCCTGTCGTTCGCCCTGCCGGAGGGCAGGCACGCGCGGCTGGAGATCTACGATGTCTCGGGGCGAAAGGTGGATACCCTGCTCGATGAGGATCTGCCGGCGGGGCGGCACCGGGTGGTCTGGCAGGCGGGAGCCGCGGCTTCCGGGGTGTATTTCGCGCGCCTGCAGGCGGGCGGCGACCAGGCCGTCACCCGCCTGGTCCTCCTCAAGTAGGCCCACCATGTACGCCGGCGGGCCGGTGGTCATAAGACCGCCGGCCCGGCTGGTATCCGCCCCGGTGGTATCAATCCCGGCCCAGGGCCGAGGCCAGCTCCCGGGTTCTGTATCCCTGTTTTTTGGCCGCCGCCAGGATCAGGGCGCGGGCATCCAGCATGGGGGTGGGGTCGCCGACGGGTTCGTTCGCCAAGGCTGCAGCCGCCACGATATCCAGGAATTGCCGCAGGTTTTCGGCCACCAGGTAACGGACGCCCTGGTGTTCGTTGATCCCCAGCAGGTCCCCGGCCCGGGGATCCTCGAGGATGTCCACCAGCCAGGCGGTTTCCGCTGACCCCATGGCGGCGATGGCCTCCTGATGCGCCGCCAGCAGGACGGCGGCGGCCGCGGCCATCCGGGCGGCGTGGTCGTGTCCCAGCCATTCCTTCAGGACCGCCGCCATGTCTTCGGCCACCAGTTCGGCGCCGGCTCCGGCCAGCCGTTTGTCCGCCTTCCGTGCCTCGTCAAGCACCGCGGCCAGGTAGATCACCTGGGGAGTCCGACTGTGGGGCAGGGCCTTCAGCAGGTCGGCCAGCTCCTTGCGCGTGCCGGAGCCCAGGTCGTCCGGGACGGCCCTGCGCGGCAGGGCGCACAGCCGGTCGGCCAGCGCGCTCAGGGACGCGGGCGCTGCGGCCGGGATGAACTCCGACGGGGCGCGGGCGCCGGGTTCGGTCCCGCATTCCAGGCCGCCGAGGATCTCCGGGGTCATCCAGCCGCGGACCCGCGCCAGCTGGGGTTCCAGCTCGCGGCGCAGCAGGGCCCGCCGCAGATCCGGCACGCCGCCGCCCCGCAGGGCCGTGGCGAGATCCGCCCACGCGGCCGCATCGCCGTCGAGGCGGCGGATCTCCGTGAAGACCCGATACTGGTAGCCGCGCAGTTCCGCATGCAGCCCCTGTTCGCACAGCTCGCGACCGTTGCGCAGGAACTCCACCCCCTCGACGTGATCCCGCAGGGCGTACCAGGCGGTGTCCGCGCAGTCCAGGTCCAGGGCCGCGGCCAGGGTGTAGCGGTGCAGGTCCGGATGGTCGGCCGAACCCCGGTTCACCGGCGTGGACATGTGGATGCGGCCGGAGGTGGATGCGTAGGCGTTGTTGTAGAGGACCAGGGCCCGCTCACCGTCGGCGCCGTTGGCGTAGGCGAAGACGTTTTCGTCCACCCAGCCGTCGTCGTGGATGAAGTCGAACAGGGCGAAGTGCTCCGCGCCGCTGAACAGGTGGCGCAGGCGCATGAGCGGGAAGATCTCCCGCTCGTGTCGGGCGACCATCTCCTGGTCGATCTGCTCGTCCCAGTACGCCTTGCGGTACTCCATGCCGTACTTCTCGGTGAAGCCCTCGATCTGCCCGTGCCCGATCATGGGCAGGCCCGGCAGCGTGACCATCAGCGCCATGCAGCCGAAGTACTTGTCGCCGCGGCCGAACTGCTCGACGGCGGTGCGTTCGTCGGGGTTGTTCATGAAGTTCACGAAGCGCTGCAGGATGCCGGGGCTGAACTCCAGGACATTCTTGATGGTCTGCCGGTACTTCTGGTTGTCCTCCATCTTGAGCATGTTCATGAACGCGGAGTTGTAGACCCGGTGCATGCCCAGGGTGCGCACGAAGTAGCCCTCCATGAGCCAGAAGGCTTCGGCCAGCAGCAGGGTGTCCGGCGCCTCGGCGGCCACGCGGTCGACGACCTCGCGCCAGAACTCCTTGGGGAAGGCCCGGTCGAATTCCTCGCGGGTCATGCCGTGCTCGGCGCGGGAGGGAATGGCCCCGGCGTCGCCGGGCCGGGGGAACCACAGGCGCTGGTAGTGCTTCTTGGCCAGGGTCATGGCGGCATCGAAGCGGATGATGGGGAAGCGCCGGGCCACGTCCAGGATCACCCTGATGACGGCCTCGCGCACTTCCGGCAGCAGGAAGTTGAGCTGGGCCGTGTCGTTCCAGGGCATGCTGGTGCCGTCGTTGCCATGGTAGATGTAGCGGGCCTGGCCGGTGGACTCGTCCACGCGCTGGAACACCACCGCGGCGTCGCTCCGGTCCCAGTATCCGTC
>JALUJS010000190.1 GCA_027056825.1 Candidatus Krumholzibacteriia bacterium
ACATTGATTCATGGCTGGGTCCTTTCGATGGTTTGGAGCGTAAGTCTCCAATGTGTCCCTGGTCCGTGCGGACTAACACACGGTACACGAGGGACCCAGCCGTTCCATTATCTCTAGCGGCGATATCCAGCCGATCCGGAATGGTGACGGTGAACACCGTCCCGTTGGCCTCGTCGGACGTGAATTCCACGGTCCCTTGCAGGTAGCCTTCGGTCAGCAGCTTGACGCTGTAGGCGCCGATTCCCCGGCCCTTGCCCTTGGTGGAAAACGAGCGCTGAAAGAGCTGGCTGCTGACTTCCTCGCTCATGACGCCCGGGTTGCGGACCCACAGGGAGGTGTGCCCGTCGGCGTGGTTCCAGCCGAGGGTCACGACCGCGCCGGACGGCGAGGCCTCCAGGGCGTTCCTGGTCAGGTTGGTCATGACCCGGTTCAGGATCGTGGGATCGGTCTCCACGGCGTGGGCAGCGTCCGGGAGTTCAAGGCTGATTTTCCTGCCCAGGCTGAACTTCATGGGGACGATGAGGAGCTTCAGGTTTTCGAGGAAGGGCGACAGCTCGACTTTATCCACCCTGGAAGCAAGGATGCCCTGCTCGGCCTGGATCAGATCGCGCTGGGAGCGGATCTCGTCGATGAGCTGGTCCGCGACCTCCGCGGCCAGGGTGATGAGTTCTTCCGCCTCCTCCCCGCCGGGGGCCTCCCGGGCCAGACTGACCACGCTCTGGATGTTGCCGGCGGTGTTGAGGATGTCATGGAAAAAGACCTTTTCCAGCACTTCGCGCCGCCGCTGGTGGGCGATGTCCTCGATGGCCACCAGGGTGAACTCGCCGCCGGCGATGGCAAAGGGCGTCGCGGTGACGCGCAGGTCGAGGGCTGCGTTGTTCTCCAGGGAGATATGGCATTCCTGGGTGGCCTGGCGCCCGTTCTGGGCAGCCAGGATCGTAGCGACGGCGCCGCAGTAACGGCAGGTTTTGCAGGTGCCGCAGCCCAGTTCATTGTCCCAGGCGTGTTCGCAACGGGCCATCTCGCCGGGCCGCAGGCCCAGGATGGAGTCGATTTCGCCGGCTCCGAAAGTGTCGACGGCCCGCTTGTTGGCGGCTATGAGTTGGCGATTCCCGTTGAGCAGCAACACCATCAGGGGCATGGAGTCGATGATGTCCTGCAACAGGTCATGACTGGCCAGATGCGCGTGGGCGGCCCGGATCTCTTCCAGGCTGTTGCGCTCGCCCGGAGCGAAATATGATCTGAGTTCGACTGTCGGGCTGCTGATCATGACGAACCTCGTCCGATGTTTCCTGTTCGAAATATATTTCTGATCCGGTTATCGGACCCATGGCGGGGCACTTTATCTTGAATCGTCGAGCTCAGCGCAGGAACAGCAGCGCCCCGCCGGCCACGGCGGTCAGGATCCCCAGGATGCTGGGCAGGCTGGGGCGGTCGCGATACACGATCCAGGCGGGGATCACCACGAAGACCGGCACGGTGCCCAGCAGGGTCTGGGCGATGCCCGTCGGGGCCCTGTCGATGGCGATCAGGGAAATCCATACCGAGATGAAGGGGCCCATGACGATGCCCGCGGCCAGGGCGGCCACCCCGCGGCCGTCCCGCAGCTTGTGCTTCAGGGCGCGCAGATCCTGCTGCGGCAGCACGACGGCCCAGTAGGCCGCCGCCGCGAACACGATGCGTACCAGGGTGCCGCCCAGGGGGGTCGCCCCGCCGCCGTCGCTGGTGGCCCCGGTCAGGCCCAGCTTGGCGAACACACTGCCCAGCCCCTGCCCCAGCGAACCGACCAGCGCCAGCAGCAGGCCCAGGCGCAGCACGCGCCCGGGCAGACGTGCGAAGCGGCCGTCGCCTCCGTCGCGGCCCAACGAGGCGATCACCACCCCGCCGATGACCACGGCCATGCCCGCCAGGGACCAGGGGCCCAGGTGCTCGCCCAGGGCGCTCCAGGCCACGATGGTGGTGAACACCGGCGCCAGAGCCATGACCGTCATCCCGCGGCGCGGTCCGATCAGGGTGAAGGACTTGAACAGGGCCGAGTCCCCGACGCCCAGCCCCACGATCCCGCTCAACCCCAGCCACAGCATGTCCTGCCAGGCCAACCCGGCCGGCCAGAACGATCCGTACACCACCAGGTGGGAGAGGGCCAGGCACAGGGCTCCGGACGGCAGGCGTAGCAGGTTCACCGTCGTGACGCCCAGGCGGTGGCCGGCGATGGTGAAGAACACGCTGGTCCACGAGAAGATCAGCGCGGCCAGCAGGGCCATGAGTTCACCGTAGTGTGCGGAGTGGGGCGCCAAGGGAATCTCCGGTCATTCAAGTTTTCGCGACATGCTGCCGAAATATCCCAGCAGAGGGGGATCTTGGCCAGAACAAAGGAGAGGGTCATGGCGCGGATGCTGGCGTTGATCGGATCGGGAATCGGAAGCATGGTCGGATGGTGGCTGGGCAGCCGCGTCGGCCTGATGACGGGGTTCTTCCTGAGCACCGTGGGCGCGGGTGTGGGCCTGTACTACGGGGCCAAGTTCGCGCGGGAAATGTTGCCGTGAAACAGTCTCGGCGCTGGACCCTGTCCACGGGTTCCCCGATAATCGGCCCATGAGCCTGAGTCAATCATCACGCCTGCGCCGCCTGCGCTTCCGCTTCCTCCAGTCCTACCACACGGTGATGGTGCTGCTGGCCGTCCTGACGGGACTGCTCGGCGGCCTGTGCGCCGTGGGCTTCCGCAAGTTCATCATCCTGGTCGAGATGCGGGTGTGGCACCAGCAGGCCTTCAGCCTCGACGTGGCCCGCGCCCACCCCTGGTGGATGGTGGTGCTGGTGCCCTCGGTCGGCGGCCTGATCGTGGGGCTGATCGTCCACTTCTTCGCGCGCGAGGCCAAGGGCCACGGCGTGCCCGAGGTCATGGAGGCGGTCATGCTGCGCGGCGGCCGCATCCGCACCCGCGTGCTGCCGGCCAAGCTCATCGCCTCGGGCATCTGCATCGGCACCGGCGGCTCGGTGGGCCGCGAGGGCCCCATCGTGCAGATCGGCTCGGCCCTGGGTTCGAGCATCGGCCAGCTTTTGAACCTGGGCGAGCGGCGCCTGCGCACCCTGGTGGGCTGCGGGGCGGCCGCGGGCATCGCCGCGACCTTCAACGCGCCCATCGCGGGGGTGCTGTTCGCGGCCGAGGTGATCCTCGGCGACTTCGCCCCCACCCAGCTGACGCCCATCGTGATCTCGTCGGTGGCCGCCACGGTGGTCAGCCACCACTACTTCGGGGATGTGCCGGCGTTCATGATCCCCGGCTACTCCCTGGTCAGCGCCGCCGAGCTGATCGTCTACGGGGTGCTCGGCCTGGTGGCCGGCCTGATGGCCCTGCTGTTCATCAAATCCCTCTACGCGGCCGAGGATCTCTTCGACGGTCCGCTGGCCTTCATCCCCCAGCCGGTGCGCACCGCTGCGGGCGGCTTGATGATCGGCCTGATCGCCCTGCGTTTTCCCGAGATCATGGGGGTGGGTTACGAGGCCATCGAGCTCGCCCTGCACGAGCAGTTCGTGCTGGGGGTGCTGATCCTGCTGGCGTTCGTCAAGATCGCCGCGGTGTCGCTGACCATCGGGTCAGGGGGTTCCGGCGGCATCTTCGCCCCGTCGCTGCTGATCGGGGCCATGACCGGAGGCGCCCTGGGCAGCGTGGCCCACGGCCTGTGGCCGGCGGCGACGGCTTCGTCAGGGGCCTACGCCCTGGTGGGCGCGGGGGCGGTGGTGGCTGCGGCGACCCGTGCGCCGCTGACGGCGTTCATGATCATCTTCGAGCTGACCAGCGACTACAAGATCATCCTGCCCCTGATGATCTCGTGCGTCATCGCCACCATGCTGGCCGGACGCTTGAGCCGCGAGTCCATCTACACGGCCAAGCTGCTGCGGCGGGGCCTGGACCTGTTCAAGGGACGCAGCCTCAACGTGCTGAGCCACATGAAGGTCCGCGACGTGATGCGCGAAGCCGAGGGCCGGGCGACGGCCCGTACGCCCCTGCTCGACCTGCTGGCGCAGTTCATGTCCGGCGGCGCCAACTCCATCTTCGTGACCGGCGACGACGACCGGCTGGAGGGCATCATCACCTTCGACGACCTGCGTCCCTTCC
>JALUJS010000191.1 GCA_027056825.1 Candidatus Krumholzibacteriia bacterium
TGAATTTTAGGGCGTGGTTCCTTGAGAACCCGACCCTGTGGAAATTCTTCTCAGGAGGTTGACCTTTTTTGTACCCTCTTGTCTACCCTGCTGGTAGCGGGCTGGGCCGGTTTATCACATCTAATAACGTCTTGCACGATAGTACCACGCCTGGCACGGAATCACAATGCACAGGGGGGTGCGGCGGAAAATGTGTCCGCGGGCATGGTTCGTTACGGTTCCCCTGGAAGACGGGCCACGATTCGCTTTACACTAACCGCTTTACTTGGCCGTTGATCAATAGTAAGGTTTTTGTGGTCTTTGGTGAATCATCTTTATCAGATAGGGATTAACTGGTTCCCAGGCATTCCATACACCGGGACCAAAGCCCGATCTTCTTCATTTCTCAAGGGGAGAACCACCATGAAGCGATCTTTCCAGGCGACCTTTGCGGTCTTCGCCATAACAATGTTGTTGGGAACTGCCTTGGCCCTGGCTGCGCCCGGGACCGCCCCGCGTCCCTTCGCGCCCGTGCAGCAGGGGTTCACCACCCGGGCCGCGGCATCTCTTCCCTACGCTCCTGACCGTCTCCTGGTCCAGTTGACGCCCAAGGCCATGGCCGGCGTCAAGATCGGCTCGCAAAGGGGTGACCGTCCCCAGGGCGGCGTCCTGGGGTTGCCCAGCCTCGACGCCCTGGCCGCGCAGGCCGGGGTGGTCAGCATCGAGCGGCCCTATCACCCCGCAAAGGACGCAGCCAAGGCCGCGGCGGTGGGCAAGGACCGCTGGCTCATGTTCCGCTTCGACGCTCCCGATGACCTGCCCGCCCTGGCCGAGGCCTTTGGGGCCGACGGGAACGTTGCGCAGGTCAGCCTCGACTGGCGGGCCTATCCCGCCGTCGTCCCCAACGATCCGCTCTACGCCGACCAGTGGGGCCACAACAACACCGGCCAGATGCCCTCCTACGACTGGGGCAGTTTCAGTCATACCGGACCCCTGGTGGGTACGCCCGGTTTCGATTCCCACGCCGAGGAAGCCTGGGCAGGAAGCCAGGGCTACGGCGCGGGGGTTGTCATCGCCATCTTGGATACGGGCGCGGACGTCGGGCATCCAGACCTGAACCTAGTGAGCGGTTACGACTTCGGTGACAACGACCCCAACCCCCAGGACGACAGCGCCTATCCCGGTCATGGGACGGCCTGCTCCGGCATCGCCGCCGCGGTGGCCGACAACAACGAAGGCGTGGCGGGCGTGGCCGGCGCCGCGGGCATCATGGCCTGCAAGGTCGCCGACAGCGCCGGCTACCTGTACTTCTCCTACATCGCGGACGCTCTCTACTGGGCCGCGGACAACGGGGCCGACGTGGCGAGCATGAGCTTCGGCGCGGACATCACCAGCGACCCGGCCACCGACGCCGCCCTGCTGTACGCGTACGACGCGGGCGTGACCCTGTTCGCCGCCACGGGCAACGCCAACGCCTCGACCATCAGCTATCCCGCCATCAACCAGTACGTGATCGCGGTGGGCGCGGCCTCTCCCTGCGGGGACCGCAAACGCAGTTCCAGCACCTGGTGGGAGGTCAACCCCGGCGTGAACACCGACCCCAACGGGTACACGTGCGACGGTGAGCGCTGGTGGGGGTCGAGTTACGGGGTCGCCACCCCTGACGCGGCCGGCGCCGTGGATCTCATCGCCCCGACCATCATGCCGACCACCGACATCCGTGGCGGGGCGGGGTTCTCGACCGGCGATTACGAGATGTTCTTCAACGGCACCAGCTGCTCCACGCCCTACGCGGCCGGTTGCGCGGCCCTGGTCATCGCCGCCAACCCGACGTTCACGCCGGCGCAGGTGCGCGCCGCCCTGACCAGTACCGCCACCGACGTGGTCAACGTCGAGTCCGGGGCCGGGTGGGACCGCTATTCCGGCTACGGTATGGTTAACGTGGACGCCGCGCTGAACGGCGGCGGCGGCGGAACCCTGGAACTGACCCTCGTTCCCCAGGGCGCCCCCATCCAGATTCCCGCCGCAGGCGGCGCGTTCACCTACGACGTGAGCCTGGTCACCGACCACCAGATCACCGTAACGGCCCAATTCGACGCCATTTTACCCAGCGGGGCGGTCTATCCGGTCTTCACCTCGCCCACCATGACCCTGACCGCGGGCAGTTACCAATGGTCGAACCTTATGCAGGATGTGCCCGGGAGCGCTCCGGCCGGGACCTACACCTACCGGTGCATCATCACCACCACCGGCGGCGAGACGGCCCAGGACGCGTTCACCTTCGAGAAGACCACGGTCAAGGCGGTCGGCTCCGGCGCGGATGACTGGGATCTGATCGGTTGGGAGCAGCAGGAGGGCTCCGACGCGGCGCCCGCGGGTTTCGCCCTCAAGGGCGCGGCGCCCAACCCGTTCAACCCCATGACCACCATCAGCTTCGACCTGCCGCGCAGCGAGCGGGTAAGCCTGGATATCTTCGACATCACCGGCCGCAGGGTGCGCTCGCTCATCCGGGGCGAGACCCTGGAAGCCGGCAGCCGCGCGGTGATCTGGAACGGCCGGGACGAAAGCGGGCGGCAGGCCGCCACCGGCGTGTATTTCTATCGTCTGCGGGCGGGGGAGTTCACCGACACCGGCCGCATGCTGATGATCAAATGATGCGCACAGGTTGATCAGACCTGCTTACGGCCCCGGGCACACCAGCCCGGGGCCGTTTCTGTACTTACCGGCCTTCGTCCCCGGCCTCGTCCGGCAACGATACCAACTCACCGACGAAACAGGTGGCGTTCTTGACGAACAGCACGTTGGGCAGGCCCTCGGTGAGGGCTTCCATGCGCACGGCGTACTCGGCTTCCTTGCCCTGCTCCGGGGTGGCCAGGCCCATGACCACCAGGTCGGCTTCGCGGCTGCGGGCGCGGATCACATCGGCGACCTTCACCTCGGGATCGCGCATCAGGACCTCCACCTCGGCGCGGATGCGGATGGCCTGCAGCAGGCTTTTGAGGTTGCGGCGGGTCTGCTGCATCATCAGCTCGGTGGAGGCCAGGCTCATGATCCGGATGCGCGCGTGGCGCCAGGCGGGGTTTCCGGTCATCAGGTAGGTCAAAAGAAGCATCAGGTCGCCGTTGCGCTGCAGACCGCCCCACCAGACCATGATACGCGGTTCGGTGAAGGCCGCGCGTTCGGCCAGGGCGTTCTGCACCCGGGCCAGGATGACGGACTTGTTCATCAGCTCCAGGCGGCGCAGGGCCCGCAGGAACTCCACCTGCAGATCCGGCTCGGTGGGCCAGCCCAGCAGCACCGTGTTGCTGGCGATGCCGCCCATGCCGTTGGCCTGGGCCACATCCACGATGCCCCGCACCAGGTCGTCGGCCAGGTCGACCTCGGGAAAGGCGATCAGGCCCGCCCGGTCGAGGTTCCGGCGCATGGCGTCGCGGGACGCCAGCAGGGTGGGGTTGTCCACCTCCTGGTTCACGAGCAATCGACACACCGTCACCACGCCGCGGTGGCGGCAGAACCAGTCGGCCAGCCGCACCAGGTCCATCTCCTTGCCCAGGTTCGAGACGAAGACCAGGATGTGCGGCCGCCAGCTGCGCGCGGTCATGGGATGGCGGTCGAGCTGGACCAACGCCCAGCGGATGAGATTCTCGTACAGCCCGCGCCGGGCGTCGCCCCAGCCGGTGGAGAATTCGCGGCGGGTCAGGCCCAGGTAGAGGCCGAGTTCGGCGGCCAGGGCGACCAGTCCGGCGACCGGGTTGATCAGCACCATCACCGCCAGGCAGGCCACGCCCCCGGCCAGGTTCAGCAGCCACGGGGACGGCAACCGCGGCCGCCAGCTCGGATCGCCGCTGAGGGACTCGAAGGCCGCCACCACGTTCACCGCGCCGTACACCGTCAAGAAGAACATGGAGACCACTTCGGCCACGGTGTTCAGGTCGCCCAACAGCACCGCGCCCAGGGCCAGCAGCACCGAGACGATGAGGGCGGGCAGCAGGTCGGGCTCGCCGCCTGCCTTGCGGCGGTCCAGGAAGCGGGGCATCAGCCCGTCACGCGCCAGGGCCTGCAGGGTGCGTGGGGCGCCCAGGATCGAGCCCACCGCCGAGGAGAAGATCGCCGCCCGCAGG
>JALUJS010000192.1 GCA_027056825.1 Candidatus Krumholzibacteriia bacterium
ACCTACGTGTTCCAGACCAGCGAGGCCTTCGGCCTGTGGCTGGATCCCGACGCCACGCTGACCTGCACCACGGCCGCCTTCCTGGACCACGTGCCCGCCTACATCATCTACAGCGATCCTTCGCTGGCCCTGGTGCGCGGGTTCGAGGCCGGGATCGACCTGAGCCATGCCTCCGGCGGGACGTTCAATACGTCTATTTCGGTGACCTATCCCACCAACGCGACGGATGTGGGCGTCAGCGACCCCCTGAACGGCACCTACAACTACATCGTCGGTTACGCCGATCCGATCCCGACATCGGCCAACACCGTCATGGCCACCCTGGACATCTTCTTCCTGGAGTTCGACTCGGTGACCATGACCATGCGGGCCTCCGATCCCGAGTCGCCCCCGATCACCGGCCAGCCGGCCGTGGTCAAGGACGACTTCAACCTGCTTGACGTGGCCATCGGCAACGCCCAGTCCTTCGTCATGACCGGGGCCGATACCTGCGCCAAGTCCATGGCCAGTGCAGGCACCTACGACAGCGTCAGGTCCCTGTACCGCTAACCTGTCCGTATCGCACCACCTACCGGGGTCCGGCTCTGCCGGGCCCCGGTTTTTCAATCCCGGCCTTGCGTCCCTTCCGGCCGCCTTGCACCTTTGCTCCATGAAGCCCCGGAATTCGGCATCCGTTCCCAGTTCACCGGCTGCCTTCATCCGCCTGATGAGGGATGTTCGCATGCGTGTCGCTCCCCTTACCGACGATGACCGCAAGTGGGTCAAGGAACGCACCGAGCTGCTGTTCGGCGGGGAATTCGTGGTATCGGGCACCGAGGTGCACGACCCGGACAAGTTGCCGGGGTTCATCGCCACCGAAGGCCCCGAGCGGGTGGGCCTGGTCACCTACGACATCCGCGGCGAAGACTGCGAGGTGGTGACCCTCGACGCCCTGTGCCAGTTCATGGGCGTGGGGACCATGCTGCTGGAAAAGGTGGAGGAGACCGCGCGGCGATCCGGTTGCACACGCCTGTGGACCATTACGACCAACGACAATCTCGACGCCCAGCGTTTCTTCCAGAAGCGGGGTTTCGTGATCAGCAAGGTGCGTCTGGGCGGGATGACCAAGATCCGCCTGCTCAAGCCCAACGTGCCGCGCATCGGCTACTACGGCATTCCCGTTCGCGACGAGATCGAGCTGGAGAAGTCCCTTTCCCCGGCCGACTGACCGGTCGATTCCCTGCTGACGACGCCCGGATTCGGGTTTATCATGCCTGACAACGAATCTGCTTCCGCCGCACCCATCCGGTGTGGCGGGTTTGCGATCCCGTCACGATAGGAGTCGTCATGAACACCCGCAGCAAAGTGGCCGCCCTGCGCAAGCTCATGCAGAAGCACGGCATGGACATGTACTACGTTCCCAGCGCCGACCCGCACCAGAGCGAGTACCTGCCCGAGAACTGGAAATTCCGCTCCTGGCTCAGCGGCTTCACCGGGTCGGCGGGCGAACTGCTGGTGGGTATGCGCAAGGCCGGCCTGTGGACCGACGGCCGCTATTTCCTGCAGGCGGACATGCAGCTTGCCGGATCGGGCATCACCCTGATGAGGATGGGGGAGCCCGGGACGCCGGACATGGTGGACTGGGTGGCCTCGCGGCTCAGGAAGGGACAGACCCTGGGCATGGACCCCACGGTGGTCTCGGTGTCCACGGCGGCCATGTTCGAGAAGCGGCTGAAGCCCTGCGGGATCAAGGTGAAGTTCCTGACCGCCAACCTGGTGGCCCGGCTGTGGAAGGATCGGCCCGACGCCTGCCTGGATCCGGTCACCGTCCACGCGACCAGGTACGCGGGGGAGACCGTGGCCTCGAAGCTGAAGCGGGTGCGCGCGGAGATGAAGACCGCCGGTTGCGGCGCCCACGTCCTGTGCGCCCTGGACCAGATCGCCTGGCTGCTGAACATCCGCAGCAACGACGTCCTTTACACGCCGGTGGTGACCAGCTACGCCATCGTCACCGGGCGCGGCTGCACGCTCTATGTCGACAGGCGCAAGATGACCAAGGCCGTTGCCCGCGCCCTCAAAGGCAAGGCCACGGTCAAGGACTACGACGCGGTCTGGGAAGACCTGAAAGCCCTGGGCAGGCGCAAGGGGATGAAGGTCTGGGTCGATCCGGGCGCCACCAACCGCCGCGTCCAGGACAGCCTGGGCCGGGCCGCCCTGCACCTCGCGCCGTCGCCGGTGACGGCCATGAAGGCCGTGAAGAACCCGGTCCAGATCGCCGGCTTCGTCGAGGCCCATCGCCGCGACGGGGTGGCCATGGTGAAGTTCCTGCGCTGGCTGGAACGGGCCGTGCCCAAGGGCGGGGTCACCGAGATGAGCGCAGCCGAGCAGCTACGCGCCTTCCGGGCCGAGGGCGAGAACTTCATGGACCTGAGCTTCGATACCATCAGCGGCTACGCGGCCAACGGCGCCATCATCCACTACAGCGCCACGCCGGAGACCGATGCGAAGCTGAAGCCCCGCGGCCTGTACCTGATCGACAGCGGCGGCCAGTACCCCGAGGGCACCACCGACATCACCCGCACCGTCGCGCTGGGCAAGCCCACCCGGCGGGAGATCGAGTGCTTCACGCGGGTGCTCATGGGGACCATCGACTGCACCATCACGCCCTTCCCCGAGGGCACCACCGGACAGCGGCAGGAGATGTTCGCCCGCCGCGCCCTGTGGATGATCGGGGAGGACTACGCCCACGGCACCGGCCACGGAGTGGGCCAGTACCTGGGCGTCCACGAGGGGCCGCACAGCCTGAAGAACATCGTCACCCCGCCGTTGCGCGAAGGCAACATCCTGTCCATCGAGCCGGGGCACTACGAGGCCGGACGCTTCGGGATCCGGATCGAGAACCTGGCCTTCGTGGTCCGGCACGAGAAGCTCAGCAAGGGCGGCCGTACCTGGCTGACGTTCCACCCGGTGACGCTCTGCCCCATCGATCGCCGCCTCATCGACAGGAAGTTGCTGAGCGCCGACCAGAGGGACTGGCTCAACGCCTACCACGCCCGGGTCTACCGCGAGCTGGCGCCGCGGCTGGACAGGGAGCACAAGGCGTGGCTGAAGAAGGCGACGCGTCCGGTGTAGGATCGATCCGCGGCCAGGGCGGTCTTGAGGACGTCACGACGCGTCGGCTTCAGGGCGGACCTCCGGGTTCTCGTTCACCAGGTGAACGGTCTGGGTGGGGAAGGCGATGCTCATGCCCATGTCCTCGACCATCTCCATGATGGTGAGGTTCACCTCCTGCTTGACGCTCAGGTGCCGGGTCCAGTCGGTGCTGGCGGTGAAGCAGTACACGAACAGGTCAAGGCTGCTGGGCCCGAACTCGGTGAACTTGACGAGCATGAACTCCTGGTCGATGTCCGGGTTGGAGCGCAGGTAGTCCTCGATGCGGCGCACCAGCTCCCTGACCTGGTCCACGGTGGAATCGTAGGTCACGCCCAGGGTGAACTTGATGCGGCGCTTGGGCATCAGCGAATGGTTCTCCACCGTGGCGTTGGCCAGGGCCTGGTTGGGCACCGAGACCACCGTCTTGGCGAAGGTGCGGATGCGCGTGGAGCGCAGACCGATCTCCTCGACCACGCCGTCGCCGCCGGGAAAGGTGATCCAGTCCCCGCGGTGGAAGGGCTGGTCGATGAGGATCATCAGCGAGCCGAAGAAGTTGGCCAGGGTGTCCTTGGCCGCCATGGCCACCGCCAGACCGCCGATCCCCAGGCCGGCCAGCAGGCCCGACACCGAGTAGCCCAGGTTCTGCGCCACCAGGATGAAGGCCAGGATGCCCAGGAAGACCTTGAAGGTCTTGCGCAGCAGGGGGACCACCTGGTCATCGAGCCGGGAATCGGTACGGTCGGCCATCTCGCCCAGGAAGACCGCGGCGGCATCCACCAGCTTGAAGGCGGTCCAGACCACCACCAGGATGGTGGCGATGCGGAAGGCCAGGTCCGAGGTCTGCACCCATTCCGGATGAACCCCCAGCAGGACCCGCAGGGCCAGGTAGACCCCGATCACCGGCAGCAGCAGCCCCAGGGGGCTGATCATGGCGTCGAGGGCCAGGTCCTGGC